>NZ_JBEOWS010000023.1:0-52468 GCF_040296125.1 Streptomyces sp. NPDC002265
GCTGCGTCCGCCGCGGACGCCGGGCAGTGGCATCGGCGCTGGGCGCCGGCCCGGCGGTTCGGCGGGCGGCCGGTGAGCGTGATGTCCGATACCCGCCAGCCCGGCCGCCCGGCGATCGCCCACACTGGATCTCGTGAGGGACGAGGACAGCAGGTACGAGGCCGTACGCAGCCGGGACGCCCGGTTCGACGGCGAGTTCTTCTTCGCCGTCGAGACGACCGGCATCTACTGCCGGCCCAGCTGCCCGGCCGTCACCCCCCGGCGGCGCAACGTGCGGTTCTTCGCGACGGCCGCCGCCGCGCAGGGCTCGGGATTCCGGGCCTGCCGGCGGTGCCGTCCGGACGCCGTACCGGGGTCGGCCGCCTGGAACGTACGGGCCGACGTCGTGGGCCGGGCCATGCGGCTGATCGGCGACGGCGTGGTCGACCGCGAGGGCGTCGCGGGCCTCGCCTGCCGCCTGGGCTACAGCGCCCGGCAGGTACAGCGCCAGCTCACCTCGGAGCTCGGCGCGGGACCGGTCGCCCTCGCCCGCGCCCAGCGGGCGCACACCGCGCGCGTGCTGCTCCAGACGACCGGACTGCCGGTCACGGAGATCGCCTTCGCCTCCGGCTTCGCCAGCGTCCGCCAGTTCAACGACACCATCCGGGCCGTCTACGCCGCCACCCCCAGCGAACTGCGCGCCGCCGCACCCCGCGGCGGACCGGCCGCCGCCGTCGCACCCAGCGCCGGGATCCCGCTGCGGCTCGCCCACCGCGGCCCCTACCAGGCAGGTCCCGTCCTGGACCTGCTCGCCCGCGAGGCGCTGCCCGGCGTCGAGGAGGTCAGCGGCACCCCCGGCGACCGCACCTACCGGCGGACCCTGCGCCTGCCCCACGGCACCGGGATCGCCGCGGTCCACGAACGGCCGGTCACCCAGCGGGGGAGCGCCGCCCACGCCGGCGGCTGGCTCGACGCCCGGCTGCGGCTGACCGACCCGAGGGACCTCACCACCGCCGTGCAACGGCTGCGGCGGCTGTTCGACCTCGACGCCGACCCGTACGCCGTCGACGAGCGGCTCGGCGCCGACCCCCGGCTCGCCCCGCTGGTCGCCGCCCGGCCGGGGCTGCGCTCACCGGGCGCCGCCGACCCGGACGAACTGGCGGTGCGGGCCCTGGTGGGCCGGGCCGCCGCCGGGGAACTCGTGCGCAGCCGCGGCAAGGCGCTGGACGCGCCCTGCGGCTCGCTCACCCACCTCTTCCCGGAACCCGCCGCCCTCGCCGGGGCCGGGCGCGACGGCCCGCTGGGCGCGCTCGCCACCGCCCTCGCCGACGGAACCGTACGCCTGGACGTGGGCGCCGACCGGGACGACGCCGAGCAGGGCCTGCTCGCCCTGCCCGGCATGGACGCCCGGACGGTGGCGGTGATCCGCACCCGCGCCCTCGGCGACCCGGACGTCGCGCCACCCGGCACGGACGTCCCCGACACCTGGCGCCCCTGGCGCTCCTACGCACTGCACCACCTGCGCGCCGCCGGCGAGCGGGACGAGGAGGAGAACCGATGACCAGCCCGTCGTACTGGACCAGTCTCGACAGCCCGCTCGGGCCGCTGCTGCTGACCGCCGCCGCCGACGGCGCGCTGACCTCGCTGTCCCTGCCCGGCCAGAAGGGCGGACGCACCCACACGGACCTGGACGGCCTGCGCGCGGACCCCGCGCCGTTCCGCGAGGCCGCGCGACAGCTCGCCGCCTACTTCGCCGGGGAGCTCAAGGAGTTCCGGCTGCCGCTGCGCGCCGAGGGCACGGAGTTCCGCACCCGGGTGTGGGACGCCCTCGACACCGTTCCCTACGGGGCGACCACCACGTACGGCGAGGTCGCCGCGCGGATCGGAGCCTCCCGGGCCGCCGTGCGGGCGGTCGGCGGCGCGATCGGCGCCAACCCGCTGCTCGTCGTCCGCCCCTGCCACCGCGTGATCGGCGCCGACGGCTCGCTGACGGGCTACGCGGCGGGCCTGGAGCGCAAGGTACGGCTGCTGACGCTGGAAGGAGCGCTGCCGACGGACGGCGTGCTCTGACCGGCACCGGGGGACCGGTCGCTCCCGGGGCGCCCCGTCACCCCCACACCACCGCGCCCAGCCACGCCCCGGCGACCAGCAGACAGGCGAACAGCTCGGTCAGGACGCCCCAGCCGCCCGCCCGCATCATCGTGTGCACGGAGGCCCGCGCCTCGGCCGGCCCGCCCAGGCGGAGCCGCTCGCACAGGTAGACGCCGCCCACGAAACCGGGGATCGCGCCGAGCACGGGCAGCAGGAGGAAGCCGGCCAGCGCCCCGGCCCCGGCGTACACCGCCGTCCGGGGACCGGCCCCGCTCTGCCGCAGCCGCCGGGGCGGCAGTGTCCAGCGCACCGCCTGGGCGAGGAACAGGGTGCCGGTGGCGCCGACGAGGACGCCCCAGGCGACCGGCTGCGGATCGTTCAGCGACCACCACAGGACCCCGGACCACACCAGCCAGGACCCCGGCACCCCGGGTACCAGCACTCCGCACAGGCCGAGCAGCACCACCAGGCCGACCAGCAGGAGTTCCCACACTCCCATCTGCCCAGGGTGCCCGAGCCCGGCAGGAACGGCAGGTCAGTCCCGCGCCACCCGGTCCAGCCCGGACGCGCGCTCCCCGCCCCGCCCAGACGCGCGCGCCCCGCCCGGCCCGGCTCCTGCGCATCACCGGTCACAGATACATACTGGTGTTCCCGATGTCACCCGATATGCCGTCCGACGGGGAGGGATCGCACAGGATTTTCCGGATGCCCCGTTTTCATCAGGCGCTCGCGGTGGACAATTAGGGGCATGAGCCAGCAGGGGGGAAGGCCCACCGGTCACGAGGACGACTGGTGGAGGCAGCTGTACGACGACTCCACCGAGGACACCGGCCCGGTGGCCGCGGCCGACTCGCTGGACGACCGGTTCGCCTCGGCCGCGGGGACGTTGGGCGAGGGGACAGCGTTACCGGAGAGCGGCGCGGCGCGCGGGGCACCGCCCCGGCAGCGCGCCCCCTGGGAACCGCTGTCCACCGAACTCGAGCAGGCGTTCGGCACCGCGGACCTCCCGACCGCCGCGGACCCGCCGCTCCCGCCCGACCCGCCGTTCTTCCCCGGCCCGGACGCCCTTCCCGGCCCGGAGGACGCCCGTCCCGACCCGGCGGCCCGCCCGGACCCGGCGGCCCTTCCCGCCCCGCCGTCCGCCGCACCCCGCGCCGCCCTCCCCGGCCCTCCCGAACCCGAGCCGCCCGGCCGGGCCCCCGACGAGGGCCCCGCGGCCCTCCCGCCCGGACCCATGCCGCCGGGGTTCCGGCAGCGCGCCCCCCAGGAGCGCACGAACTCGGTGACCGGCCCCGCCGTGACCGGCGCGGGTCCCGCCGAACCGCAGCCGCCCACCGCCTCCCGGCTCGCCCTTCCCGCCGCCGACCGGGCCGGCCACCGCGACCATGTGGGCTCCGGACCGCCCACCTACGACGCCGAACCCACCGCGCTCCCGGCCGCCGACCCCGACGCACTCGACGACCTGGTCGCAGACACCGTGCTCGACGGAGCCCACTACGGCGCCTGCACCCTGCGCGCCGTCTCCGCCCGCGGCGACTCGGCCCGCTTCCGTGGCGAACCGCGCCGCGACGCGCTGCTCACCGCACGCTTCGGACAGGGCGACGCGGCCCTGGTGCTGGTGGCCATGGCGACCGGCGCCCGCGCCACCACCGGGGCCCACCGGGCGGCGGCCGAGGCCTGCCAGTGGATGGGCCGGGCCGTGGGCCGCAGCCAGGTCCGGCTCGCGGAGGACATCAGGACCGGACGGCGCGGCGAGCTCAAGTCCGGCCTGCACCGCCTCACCGACCGCAGTCTCGGCAAACTCCGCGCCAGCGCCACGCTCCAGGGCATCGACCCCGACGAGTACACGGCCGACCTGCGCTGTCTGCTGCTGCCGGCCGACCCCGACTGCCGTACCCGGGTCTTCTTCGGGGTCGGCGAGGGCGGGCTGTTCCGGCTGCGGGGCGGCGAATGGCAGGACATCGAGCCGCGGGTCACCGAGACCAGGGGCGGACCGGTGGTCGGCTTCGGCTCGCCGCCCGCCGAGACCCCCGAGGGCGACCGGCTCACCATGGACCTCGGCATCCCGACCCCGCCGAGCCCCTACGAACCCGCCCCGCAGGCACCCCGCGAACCCTTCCGCTTCCGGGCCTCGGTGGCCCGGCCGGGTGACGCCCTGCTGATGTGCACCGGCGGGCTCGCCGACCCGCTGCGCGGCGAGCCCGAGCTGTGCGAATACCTGGGCGGGCGGTGGTCGGCGGGGGAGGTGCCCGGCCTCGCCGCGTTCCTCGCCGACACCCTCGTGCGGGTCAAGGGCTACGCGGACGACCGTACGGCGGCGGCCGTCTGGGAGGCGTGACGGCGGCGGCTGTGTCTCCATGGAAGCCGGAGGCATCCGCGCCGACCGGGAGGACACCCCACAGCCATGGCCAAGCAGAACGTCGCCGAACAGTTCGTGGACATCCTCGTCCGGGCCGGCGTCACCCGCCTGTACGGCGTGGTCGGCGACAGTCTCAACCCGGTGGTCGACGCGGTCCGCCGCAGCTCCGCCATCGACTGGATCCACGTACGCCACGAGGAGACGGCGGCCTTCGCGGCCGGGGCCGAGGCCCAGATCACCGGGAAGCTGGCGGCCTGCGCGGGCTCCTGCGGACCCGGCAACCTGCACCTGATCAACGGCCTCTACGACGCCCACCGCTCCATGGCCCCGGTCCTCGCCCTCGCCTCGCACATCCCCTCCGGCGAGATCGGCCTCGGCTACTTCCAGGAGACCCACCCCGACCGGCTGTTCGCCGAGTGCAGCCACTACAGCGAACTGATCTCCAACCCGAAGCAGATGCCCCGGGTGCTCCAGACCGCCGTCCAGCACGCCATCGGCCTCGGCGGGGTCAGCGTCGTCACCCTCCCCGGCGACATCGCCGACCGGCCCGCACCCGAGAAGACCGTCGAGACCGCCCTCGTCACCGCCCGCCCCACCGTCCGGCCGGGCGACACCGAGATCGACCGCCTGGTCGAGATGATCGACCGGGCCGAGAAGGTCACCCTGTTCTGCGGCAGCGGCACGGCGGGCGCGCACGCCGAGGTCATGGAGTTCGCGGCCAAGGTCAAGTCCCCCGTGGGCCACGCCCTGCGCGGCAAGGAATGGATCCAGTACGACAACCCGTACGACGTCGGCATGAGCGGACTGCTCGGCTACGGCGCCGCCTACGAGGCCACCCACGAGTGCGATCTGCTGCTCCTGCTCGGCACCGACTTCCCGTACAACGCCTTCCTCCCCGACGACGTGCGGATCGCCCAGGTCGACGTCCGGCCCGAACACCTGGGCCGGCGTTCCAAGCTGGACCTCGCGGTGTGGGGCGACGTGCGGGAGACCCTGCGCTGCCTCACCCCGAAGGTGCGGCCCAAGGACGACCGGCGCTTCCTCGACCGGATGCTCACCAAGCACGCCGGCGCGCTGGAGGGGGTGGTGAAGGCGTACACCCGCAAGGTGGAGAAGCACGTGCCGATCCACCCCGAGTACGTGGCGTCCGTGCTGGACGAACTCGCGGACGACGACGCGGTCTTCACCGTCGACACCGGCATGTGCAACGTCTGGGCCGCCCGCTACATCTCGCCCAACGGCCGTCGCCGCGTCATCGGTTCCTTCTCCCACGGATCGATGGCGAACGCGCTGCCGATGGCGATCGGCGCGCAGTTCACCGACCGCGGCCGGCAGGTCGTGTCGATGTCCGGCGACGGCGGGTTCGCGATGCTGATGGGCGACTTCCTGACCCTGGTCCAGTACGACCTGCCGGTGAAGGTCGTGCTCTTCAACAACTCGTCCCTCAGCATGGTGGAGCTGGAGATGCTGGTGGCCGGTCTGCCCGCGTACGGCACCACCAACAAGAACCCCGACTTCGCCGCCGTCGCCCGGGCCTGCGGTGCCCACGGGACGCGGGTGGAGAAGCCCAAACAGCTCGCCGGCGCCCTGAAGGACGCCTTCGCGCACAAGGGACCGGCCCTCGTCGACGTCGTCACCGACCCCAACGCCCTGTCCATCCCGCCGAAGATCAGAGCGGAGATGGTGACCGGCTTCGCGCTGTCGGCGTCGAAGATGGTCCTGGACGGCGGCGTCGGCCGGATGCTCCAGATGGCCCGCTCCAACCTGCGCAACGTGCCGCGCCCCTGACGGCCCGCCCCGGCGGGCGGTGGTCAGGACCGGCGCAGCCGCAGGGTGCGGATCTCGAACGGCCGCAGGACCGCGGCGGGGTCCGGGTCGTCCGGCAGCGGCTGTTCGAGCAGGTCCGTCACCTCCGTACGGGCGGCCGGGAAGTCCGCCGTCAGCTCGCAGCGGGCCCGCCCGCCCCGGGACTCGTACAGCCGGACCACCACGTCCCCGCTGCGGTCGTCCGCGAGCTTGACCGACTCGACCGTCACCGCCGGGTCCGCCACCCGCACCAGCGGCGCGAGCTCCGGCGCCTCGGCCGGCCGCAGCGGCAGATTGAGCGCCAGCCCCTCGGCGACCGCGTCCCCGACCTCCGCGCCCGACAGCAGCGCGTACGTGAAGCGGTGGGTGCCGAGGTCGGTCTCGGGGTCCGGGCTGTGCGGGGCACGCAGCAGCGTCAGCCGTACGGTCGTACCGAGACCGCCCTCGTACGGGGTGCGGGTCACGTCGTGGCCGTACGTCGAGTCGTTGAGGACCGCCACGCCGTAGCCCCGCTCCGCCACCCGCAGCCAGCGGTGGGCGCAGATCTCGAAACGGGCCGCGTCCCAGGACGTGTTGGTGTGGGTGGGGCGGTGAACATGCCCGAACTGGATCTCGGCGGCGGAGCGTTCGGCGTGCACGTCGAGCGGGAAGGCGGCCTTGAGGACCTTCTCGGACTCCTGCCAGTCCACGTCCGTGACGATGTCGACCCGACGGCTCGCGGCCGTCAGCCGGATCTCCTGGCTCAGGCGCGAGGCGCCGAACGTGCGGGTGACCCGTACGGCCGCCCGCAGCGGGCCGTCCGCCACCAGCTCCACCGCATCGGCCCGCGTCAGATCCGTGTGCCGGCGCCGGTAGTGCCGGTCGATGTCCCAGGCGTCCCACGCGTTGGGGTGGTCGGGGTGCAGCTGGAGGAGGTTGCCGGGTCCGCACAGGACCTCCCGGCCGGCCACCAGGTCCCGTACGGACGTCAGCAGACCGTCGGCGTCGACGCACACCCGCAGCCACGCGTTCTCCAGCACGAGCGTGCCGCCGTCGCGTCCGGCGCGCACGCCGTGCGCCGGTGCCGCCGTCGGCACCGCGGCGCTCCCCAGCCCCGGTACCGTCACCACCGAGTCCCCGACCACCTCGGTCCGCTCGTACGGCGAGGCGTTGAACACCGCCGGTCCGCCCGCGCCCAGCGCCCGTACCGCCCCGGCCGTGAGCTCCGCCAGCTCCGCCAGCACGCGGGCGTACGTCTCCCGGGCCTCCCGGTGCACCCACGCGATGGACGAGCCGGGCAGGATGTCGTGGAACTGGTGCAGCAGCACCGTCTTCCACAGCCGGTCCAGCGCCTCGTACGGGTACGCGTACGACGCACTGCGCACCGCCGCCGTCGTGCACCACAACTCGGCCTCGCGCAACGCGTGTTCGCAGCGCCGGTTGCCCTGCTTGGTCTTCGCCTGGGTGGTGTAGGTGGCCCGGTGCAGCTCCAGGTACAGCTCGCCCGACCACACCGGCGCCTGCGGCCCGTACTCCTGCTCGGCGGCCGCGAAGAAGGCGGACGGCCGCTCGATCTCCACCCGCGGCGAGCCCTCCAGGGAGCGCAGCCGCCGCGCCCTCTCCAGCATCTCCCGGGTGGGACCGCCGCCGCCGTCGCCCCAGCCGAACGGGACCAGGGAACGCCTCGCCCGCCCCTTGTCGGCGAAGTTGCGTTCGGCGTGGGCGAGTTCACGGCCGTGCAGCTGGGAGTTGTAGGTGTCGACGGGCGGGAAGTGGGTGAAGACGCGGGTGCCGTCGATGCCCTCCCACCAGAAGGAGTGGTGGGGCATCCGGTTGGACTGGTTCCAGCTGAGTTTCTGGCTGAGGAACCAGCGGATTCCGGCCAACTTCGCGAGCTGCGGGAAGGCGGCGGTGTAGCCGAAGGAGTCGGGCAGCCAGATCTCCTGGGTCCGCACGCCCAGTTCCTCGGCGAAGAAGCGCCTGCCGTGGGTGAGCTGGCGGGCCAGCGCCTCGCCGCCCGGCATGTTGGCGTCCGACTCCACCCACATCGAGCCGACCGGCGCCCAGTTGCCGTCCCGGACGGCCTTCCTGATGCGCTCCCAGATGTGCGGCTGGTGCTCCTTCACCCACGCGTACTGCTGGGCCTGCGAGCAGGAGAAGACCAGTTCGGGGTAGTCGGCGGCGAGCGCGGTGACATTGGCGAAGGTGCGGGAGGCCTTGCGGACCGTCTCGCGCAGCGGCCACAGCCACGCCGAGTCGATGTGGGCGTGCCCGGTCGCCGAGACGCGGTGGGCGCTCGCCGAGGCCGGGCGGGACAGCACGTCCGTGAGGGCCGCGCGGGCCGCCGCCGCGGTGCCGGGCACGTCGTGCAGATCCAGGGTGTCGAGCATGTCCTCCAGGGCGCGCAGGATCTCGTGCCGGCGCGACCGCTCCGCGTCCAGCTCGTACATCAGCTCCGACAGGACCTCGACGTCGATGACCAGGTGCCACACGTCCTCGTTCAGCACGGCCAGCTCGGCGGCGCGGAACCGGTAGCAGGGCCGGTCGCCCGCGGTCAGCACGTCTCCGAGGCGGGTCGGTTCGAAGCCGCCGTGCAGCACGGCGGGGTTGGCCGCGGCCTCCAGGAGCAGGGCGACCGGCTCGCCGCCCCGCGCGGGCCGGCCGACGGTCAGGTGCCGGTTGCGGGGGTGAATGCCCTTCAGCGGTACTCCGGAGGCGTCGAAGAGCAGGCCCTCCGCCTGGAAGCCGGGGCCGTCGCCGGTGAACCCGGGGTCGATCACCGCCTCCACCTGGCGTCCCGCCCACTCCTCGGGGACCCGGCCGGTCAGCCGGAACCAGCTCGTCGACCAGGGCCTTCCCCACTCGGTGCCGGCCGTGAAGGGCTCGTAGGCCGCCCGCAGGGCCTGCTCCACCGGCACCGGTTCGCCCGGTACGTGCCACACGGACAGCTCCAGCGGCACCTCGGGGCCGTACTGCGCGGGCCGCAGGAACTGTCGCAGGGCGCGTTCCAGGCGCGCCTCCAGCAGGGCTCGGTCGTCGTGCACGGCTCTCTCCTCGGCGGCTCGGACGGCGCTGTCGGATGTCCTGTACCTTCCCTAGAGACTGAGCGGTAGTGAGTCCTGTTGCCAGGGCTCATGCTCGGCCGAACGCCCCGAACGGTGTAGGGCGTTCTGGTCACCCGCGTTCACTCCGAATCCGGGCGGCACGGATCGTGTCCGTGGTCCGGGGATGCGGGGGCGGGGTCCCTCACGCCCTGGGGTTGCCGGTCCGGCCTGGACGGTCCGATGCCCGTACCCATCGCTCTGGTGGGTACGGGGCGGTGCCGTCCGACGCCGGATCGGATGCTCCAGGGCGAACGACACCCGTGCCCCCAGCACGTACCGGTCGTGCGGGGCGTTGGCGAGATGGGCGAGCGGGGCCGGGAGTTTGATACTCACCTCGCCGTCGGGGCCGACCCGGATGGTCTCGTTGCCGTACCGCTTCCCGGTCTCGCCGTCCGCCTGCAGGAAGTGGCGCGCCGCCTCCCACCGCGCCCGCCACCGCGACTCGGTGAGCCGGGCCTGTTCCAGATGGTGGCGGGCGTTCAGCAGTCGCTTCCCGCCCCGCACCACCCGCACCCGCCCCGCTGCCCAGTCGGTCCGCGCACGCTCCAGTCGGTCCTCCAGCACGCGCAGGCGGCGGGTCTTGGCATGCCACTCCCGACGGCTGCGGTAACCACCCGCGGCCCGCTTGCCGCCCCTCTCCCTCAGGGGCAGGGACAGCCGATGCCGGATCGCGTTCACCCCGGCCTCGTGCTTCCGGATATGTGCCTGCTGGGCGCGCCGGGCCAACGCCCACTGATCATGCGTGGCCTTCGTCAACGACCCCGCCCAACGGGAAGACGATCGGCCGGTCAGCTCCCTCTTACGGTGCGCCCACTGCTCGTTGTCGTGCTCCAGCCCGGCCGCGCACCGGACCTGCAGATCCCGGGCGGCGAGCGTGCCGAGGTGGCCACCGACCAGCCGCAGTACCGCCTCGTCCTGGGCGGTCAGATTCTTGAGCCGGTCCCGGACCGCCACACCCGAGGGGCCCGGCACCACGAACGGCGCACCCATCTCCCGCAGTCCACTCAATCCGCTCACCCCCCCGCCCGGCCCGAACACCCCCGTCACCACATCCAACGACCTCCATCTGTAAAGGTCACACATTCGAGACAAGAATTTCCGTTCCCTCCCGAACCTCGTACGAGCGGATGCCGCCGGCACTCACCCACTCACCCACTCACGCCAGGACACGCTTACGCACAGTCAACTGGCAACAGCTGAAAACCCCGGCGGACGGTCGTGCCGACAGCGGTCCGCGTGGCCCGGCCGCCGCCGCAGGCGCGGTCGCATGGCCGAGACCTGGTCGTCGAGGATCCGGCATGAGTGCGCCGAGGCCGGTGGGGCATGTCTTTGCGTGAACGTGTTCGAGCTGGAGGGGAAGCGACATCGGCGCGCGGGCGGGGGCCATGACGAGGCAGGCACGAGGGAGCGGTTCCGTGGCGATCGGGACCACCTCGGTGGACGCGAGAACCGTCGGGGAAGAGCCGGAGGGGCCGCGGGCGCAAGTCTCGCAGCTGCGGCGCAGACTGGGGCGGGCGGACCTGCGGGCGGTGCCCGAGGCCCGCAGGGCGCTGCGCGAGCTGCTGCGGCACTGGGGGAAACCGGGCCGGTCGGAGATCGCGGAGCTGCTCACCAGCGAGCTCGTCACCAACGCACTGGTGCACACCGACCGCGATGCCCTGCTGACCGCCACCGTCGGGCCGGGCGGACTGCGGGTGGAGGTACGCGACTTCGTGGCCGGCCGGCCACGGCCGCAGGTCCCGGCCGCGCAGGACGGTACGCACGGGCGGGGTCTGCACCTGGTGCAGTCCCTCGCGTCCGCGTGGGGCGTGCGGCCGCACGGGGTGGGCAAGGCGGTGTGGTTCGAGCTGGAGGCGGAGGCGGCCTGAGGGCCGCGTGGGCGGACGAACGCGAGGGGGTGCGGCTCGCCGGAGCCGCACCCCCTCACGTCGTCGCCCGGTGACGGGCCCCGGCTCAGCCGAACTGCTGCTCGAGGTCCTTGAGCTTGCGCTCCAGGTGGTCGAGCCGCGGCAGCGCCATGGTGTCGTCCTCGGTGGTCAGGTCGACGGTGATCGGGTCAGAACCAGTCCGAACGGGCTGGAGGGACGGCCGTGAGCGCGCGGGCAGCTCCAGCTCCGATGTCGATATGGCAGGCTCCGCGGCGGCGCGCTCGGGGCCCCGCTCCAGGGCCTGGGCCTCCAGCTGGCGGCCGCCGCGCCCGGCGAACCCGCGGTGGCCCCGGCTGATCGCCTTGAGCTGTGCGCGCTCCACCCGCTCCTTGTCGCGCCGCAGCAGCCGGGCGGCCTCCTTCTGGCGCTTGTCCTCGCGCACCTCGTCGACCGCCTCGTCCAGCGAGCGCACGCCCTCCAGCAGCATCAGCGACCAGGCGCCGTACGTCTCGCGCGGCGCCCGCAGCCAGCGGACGATACGGATCTGCGGCAGCGGGCGCGGCACCAGACCCTGCTCGCGCAGCGCGGCGCGGCGGGTCTGCTTCAGCGCACGGTCGAACAGCACCGCCGCGGACAGGGACATGCCGGAGAAGAACTGGGGTGCGCCGTCGTGGCCGGCGCCACGGGGCGCGTGGACCCAGTTGAACCAGGCGGCCGCACCCGCGAACGTCCACACGAGTATGCGGGAGCCGAGGGCGGCGTCGCCGTGGCTGGCCTCGCGCACCGCGAGCACGGAGCAGAACATCGCCGCGCCGTCCAGGCCGAACGGCACCAGGTACTCCCAACCGCCGGAGAGGCCGAGGTTCTGCTCACCGAAGCCGACCAGGCCGTGGAAGGAGAGTGCCGCGGCCACGGCCGCACAGCAGAACAGGAGTACATAGGAGGCGGTGCCGTATATGGCCTCCTTGCGCCTGCGGCGCTCTTCGCTGCGCTCCCACGAGTCGTCCGCGCTCGTGTCCTTCCCCGAGGAGCGCTTGCCACGCGCCAGCACCGCTACCGCCGCCAGCATGCCCAGGAGCAGTACGGCGCCGGGAAGCAGCCAGTTCAGCGATATGTCGGTCAGTCTCATCTGGGGTCCCTTGCATTGGGATAGGGCGTAACGCCCGCCATAGTGGCCCAATTCCACCGGCCCTCAGGGGGTTTCTGGGCAAGAGGCCGCCAAGGAGGTGCGAGGGGATGCCGAGGGCGACACTCTGCTCGAACTGCCGCATGAGGGGCAGGAGTTGAGTTCGAATAACACTACCCGTAAGGGTGGTTCCACGGATAGTTCCTGCGGCAAGTGAGGAAGTTGTGAATCACCGGTGACCGCAGCGGGGTCGCCACGGGTCGGTTTCGGACGGCACGGCGATGTGGTCGGCGGCCTGACGCCGAATCAACTCGGGACGAGGTGACGTCGAGTCGGCTCATGGCGAGCTGACGGCAGGTCAACTCACCGCGACGGCGGTCAGCTTCGCGACCCGGTCCGCGTCACAGGTGCGCGGGCAGGTGGCGCAGGTGTCCTGCGGGCGCACCGTGTAGAACATGCAGCAGCTCGCCCGGTCCCGGGTGGGCAGCGGCTCGCCGTCCGGCCCGGTCAGCTCGCGGAAGGCGGCCGAGCCGACGTACGGCCTGGTCGCGCCCGGCAGCAGCGCCTCCAGCTCGCGCATCGCGCGCCGCTCCTCGCCGATCAGGTGGGCGACGTACCAGAGCCCCTCGACGATCTCGTCGGTCACCATGCCCCACAGGGCGCGCCCGCGCCGCCGCATCGGCGGGCCGAACCCGCCGAGCACGGGTTCCATGTGCTCGGCGACCGCCGCGCGCACCTCGGCGCGCAGCGCCTCCTCGTCGGCGACCACCCGGGCGCCGGGCAGCGCCGTGGCGGGGTCGCCGGGCAGGCAGGCGAAGGAGGCGGTGCGCACGGCCATCCGGCCGGCGGTGCGGTCGTACGAGACATGCGTCACGGGCAGGCGGGGCACCCTGCGGTGCAGGAACCAGGGCACGGTGATCAGCAGGCAGGCGGGCCAGGCGTACCGGTGCAGCCCGAAGCCGGCGACGACGTCCGGGCGGGCCCGCTGTCCGTAGTCCCGGAGCACCTGGGCGTCGTCCCAGGCCAGGAAGGCCTCCAGTCCGGTGCCGCCGTCCGCGAGGGCGGCCGCGCCGACCCAGGCGCCGCCCTCGGGGGCTGCTTCGGGGCCGCTCAGCTCGGTCACGGTGAGCCCGGGGTAGACCTCGGCGAGACGGGCGTACGCGTCCGCGACGGCCGACAGGGGCAGGGGCATACCGGACCACCGATTCACGGTCGACTGCGGACGATTGGAGGTAAGGCTTACCTTACCCTGCGTGGACGGGATTTGAACGAGGCGGTTCTGCGCCTAAGGTGCTTGACGGACGAGTAACAACCCGTCGTAATGGCCCCAAGTACCGACAAGCCCGGAGGAGAGTCCGTGGAGCACAGCACGCAGGGCTCCGCCGGGCCGCAGGCCGCCCCGCAGGCGCGGTTCGGAGAGGTGCGGGTCCCGGCCCAGCCGCGGGCCGCGGACCGGGACCGGAGCCGTCAGGAGCCGCCGGGCGGCACGGCCCGGGGCGAGCACACGCACAGCGAGTCGCCGATCCCTCAGCCGTGCGCCGTGCCCCGTCCGGCGCCGTCCCATCCCGCCGTGCAGCGGTCCGCGGTGCCGTATCTGGGCGATGGGGACGCCACCGTCACACGTCCCGTCGGCGCGCGCCCCGCCGTGCCGCAGCCGGCCGTGCCGCACCCGGCCGTCGCGCGGCCCGTCGTGCAGCGTTCCTCGGTGCGCGGCCAGATCGTCGACGCGCTGCGCACCGCGCTGGTGTCCGGCGAGCTGACGCCGGGCGAGGTGTACTCGGCACCCGCGCTGGGCGAGCGCTTCGGGGTCTCCGCGACCCCCGTACGGGAGGCCATGCAGCAGCTCGCGCTGGAGGGGGCCGTCGAGGTCGTCCCCAACCGGGGGTTCCGGGTGATCGAGCGCGGCGCGCGTGAACTGGCCGAGCTGGCCGAGGTCAGGGGTCTGATCGAGGTCCCCGTGATGCTGCGGCTGGCCCGTGCGGTGGCGCCCGAGCGCTGGGCGGAGCTGCGGCCGCTCGCCGAGGCGACGGTACGCGCCGCGTCGACCGGCTGCGCGGCGACGTACGCCGAGTCCGACCGCGCCTTCCATCGTGCGGTGCTGTCCCTCGCGGGCAACGCCCAGCTGGTCCGGATCGCCGAGGACCTGCACCGGCGCGCGCAGTGGCCGCTCGTCGGGGGCGCCGGCGGGCAGCGGCGCGCGGAGCTGGTGGCCGACGCGGCGGAGCACACGAGCCTGCTGGAGGCGCTGATCGACCAGGACCTCGGCGTGGTGCGGTCCCTGGTCCGGGAGCACTTCGCCGCCCGCTGACCCGACCGCCCGGAAGCCCCGCCGGTCGGGCGGGACCACCGGGCGACACAGCTTTCGAAGCGTCCTACGCCGACGCCGCCGGGGGGAGGGGCGCCAGGTGGCGGGCCAGCCACGTGGGTACGCCGCCCAGCAGGCGGTACAGGCGGCGGGCCTCCTCGCGCAGCCGTGAGGCCTCCGGCTCGGACTCCGCGTCCGCCAGGGAGGCCAGCGCGGGCGCCGTGCCGACCAGGTAGCCCAGCTCCTCGCGGATCCGGAGGGACTCGGCGAAGCCGTGCCGGGCCTCCGCCAGCTCGCCGTCCCGCAGGGACAGGCCCGCCAGATGGCGCCAGGTGAAGGACAGCAGCAGCGCGTCGGAGTGGGCGACTGCGCCCGCGTGGGCCCGGCGGTAGGCGGCGCGTGCCGCCTGCGGGGAACGGGACAGGTTCTCGGCGAGCAGCCCGCGCCTGAAGTCCAGCAGAGCGCGCCCCGCCGACCCCGGAGGGATCAGCGCCGCCGCCCGCCCCAGCGCCGCCCGCGCCTCGTCCGCCCGGTCGCGCACTCCGTGCAGGGTGGCCGCGTAGGCGAGCTGGCCGCGTTCGCAGGCGGCCGCGCCGCGCTCCTCGTCGCCGGCCGCGAGCGCCTCGGCCGTGCGCAGCGCGTCCTCGGCGTCCTGCCAGCCCTGCTCGGTGTACAGGCACCGTTCGACCAGCAGCCCGGCCCGTTGCAGCGCGGCGGCCGCGCTGTCCGGTGGGAGCAGGGCCGCGGCGTCCGTCCAGCAGGCGCGTGAGCGCAACCGCCATACCGCGGTCTGGAGAGGATCGTCGCCGGCGGTCGTTCCGTTACCAGACATGGCGGTATGCGCCACGTTGCCCTCCCCGAGCACGCCATCGAGCTGTGAGTGGTGGCGGCATTCCAGCACCAATCCCGGCACCTGGCCAAGAGGTTGGTGAAGGTTTTCACAAAGTCGTGGGAGCCGGGGGACACTTGATCCCCTTCCGTCCCCCGGCCGGGTGACCTCAGCTCATGCGCAGCGCCAGGAAGAAGTCCAGCTTGTCCTCCAGCCGGGACAGGTCACGACTCGTCAACTGCTCGATCCGCCCGACCCGGTAGCGCAGTGTGTTGACGTGCAGATGCAGCCGGGACGCGCACCGCGTCCAGGAGCCGTCGCAGTCGAGGAAGGCCTCCAGGGTGGGGATCAGCTCGGCGCGGTGGCGCCGGTCGTAGTCGCGCAGCGGGTCCAGGAGACGGGCGGTGAAGGCCCGGCGGACGTCGTCCGGCACGAACGGCAGCAGCAGCACGTGCGAGGCGAGTTCCTGGTGGCCCGCGGCGCACACCCGGCCCGGCCGGGCCGCCGCGACCCGCCGGGCGTGCCGTGCCTCCTCCAGCGCCCCGCGCAGCCCCTCCGCCGAGTGCACGGCCGCGCTGACGCCGAGCGTGAGCCGCCCGTCGTCGTTCAGCCCGGCCGACAGCGGGTCCCGTACGGACTCCAGGAGCGTGTCGGCGACGATGCCGGTCTCCGTGCCGTCGCCGCCCGGCACGGCCGGCAGCGGTACGAGCGCGACCGCCTCGTCGCCGGTGTGGGCGACGGCGATGCGGTCGGAGGGCTCGGCGCCGGCGGCGAGCGGGTCGACCAGGATCTCCTCCAGCAGCGACCGGGCGGCCTGGCCGCCGTCGACGGTGCCGTCCTCCCACTCGACCCGGGCCACGACCACCTGCCAGTGCGGGGCCGCCCCCAGCCCCGGCAGCAGCACCGGGGCGGCGACCCGCAGCCGCGCCGCCATCTCGGCGGGCGCGGCGCCCGTCTGCACCAGTTCGAGGATCTCCTGGGCCAGCCGCCGCCGGACCGTGCGCGCCGCTTCCCGCCGGTCCCGCTCGACCGCGATCAGCTGGGTGACGCCCTGGAGCAGGTCGAGCCGCTCCTCGGGCCAGTCCCCGGCGTCCGCCTCCACGGCCAGCAGCCAGTCGGACAGCACGCTCTCGCGCACGTCCCGGGAGCCCTGCGTCGAGCGGCCGCCGCCGCGGACCGGGAACAGCGAGTAGGTGGCGGGGCCGATCAGCACACGGTGCGGCGTGTGGCGGCCCACGCGGGCGGCGCTCAGATGTTCCGCCGCGAGCCGGGCGCACACCTCGGGCGGCAGCTCCGGGCCCGCCGCCTTCGGCCCCGCGATCAGCCGGCCGGCGGGGGAGAGGACCCAGGCCCGCAGGTCCAGGTCCGAGCGGAGCAGGTCCAGGACCACGTCCGGGCCGCCGCCCGTCGGGCCCGAGGTCATCAGCCTGCGGTGCCGGTCGACCACGGCCGCCAGGTCCCCGGCGCGCTCGCCGGACACCTGCCGCACCACATGCTCGGTGATCGTCGCGAACGCCACCGACTCGTGCACCGCGAACAGCGGCATCCGGTGCCGGGCGCAGGCCACGACCAGGTCCTCGGGCACGTACCCGAACTCCGCGGTACCGGCCGCGACGCCCGCCACCCCGGCCCCCGCCAGGGTCCGTACGAACGGCTCGGAGTCCTCGGCGTCCCGGCGCCAGGCCAGCCCCGTCAGCACCAGCTCACCGCCGGCCAGATAGCGGCTGGGGTCCCTGAGGTCGGTGGTCATCACACCCTGCACGGTGCGGTCCAGCTCGTCCTCGCCGCCGAGCAGCCGCAGCCCCAGCGCGTCGGTGTCCAGCAGTGCGCGCAGCCGCATTCTCGTCGCCGCCGTTCCTTGTCTCGAAATCTACGATGAATCTGAAGGCGTTTGTGGTGAGAACCCGGCGAGAGGGTTCTCGGCGCGGGAGCCGGTCGTCCCGGGGATGGCGGGACGCCTCTCACGTTTCCACAGGAAAACCCGGAGGTTACCGATGACCTCCGTTCATACGAATCTACAAGATGCCCGTGCTGGCCAGCCAACTCCTTCATGGTTTCCGTGACTGACCCCACTGGAGTACCGGGCGGTGTACTGAGCCCACTTCGCGTAAACAGCACAGGAACGAGCCTGGCCCGCCGCACTCCGACCGGCTCGGATCCGGACGACTCGTGAGCCGAGTACTCGCGAGCCGAAGACTCACGAGACGAAGACCCACGAGCCGAAGATTCACGAGACGAAGAAGAGAGCCGGTCATGGACTTCCTTCGCCCCGCCAGCTGGGAGGAGGCGCTCGCCGCCAAGGCCGAGCACCCCGGCGCCGTGCCGATCGCGGGCGGTACCGACGTGATGGTCGAGATCAACTTCGACCATCGGCGACCCGAACACCTGCTCGACCTCAATCGTGTCGGAGAACTCTACGAATGGGAGGTCGGCGAGCGGAGCGTGCGGCTGGGCGCCTCGGTCCCCTATACGAAGATCATGGAGAACCTGCGCGGCGAGCTGCCGGGCCTGGCCCTCGCCTCGCACACGGTCGCCTCCCCGCAGATCCGCAACCGGGGCGGGGTCGGCGGCAACCTCGGCACCGCCTCCCCGGCGGGCGACGCCCACCCCGCCCTGCTGGCCGCGGGCGCCGAGGTCGAGGTCGCGTCGGTGCGCGGTACGCGCATGATCCCGATCGACGCGTTCTACACCGGCGTGAAGCGCAACGCGCTCGCCGCCGACGAACTGATCCGCGCCGTCCATGTCGCCAAGGCCGACGGGCCCCAGCAGTACTCCAAGGTCGGCACCCGCAACGCCATGGTCATCGCGGTCTGCGCGTTCGGCCTGGCCCTGCACCCCGAGACCCGCACGGTGCGCACCGGCATCGGCTCCGCCGCCCCCACCCCGGTCCGGGCCGAGGTGGCGGAGGAGTTCCTGACCGCGGCGCTCGACGAGGGCGGCTTCTGGGACAACGGCAAGATCATCACTCCGTCGGTCGCCAAGCAGTTCGCCGACCTCTGCGCCGCCGCCTGCAACCCGATCGACGACGTCCGGGGCACCGCGAGCTACCGCAGACACGCAGTCGGCGTGATGGCCCGCCGCACGCTGACCTGGACCTGGGAGTCCTACCGCGGCACCGCCGCCCGCACGGAGGGAGTCGCGTGATGCGCGTCAGTTTCACCGTCAACGGCTGCCCGCAGGAGGCCGACGACGTATGGGAGGGCGAGAGCCTCCTGTACGTCCTGCGTGAGCGCATGGGCCTGCCCGGCTCCAAGAACGCCTGCGAACAGGGCGAGTGCGGCTCCTGCACGGTCCGGCTCGACGGTGTGCCGGTCTGCGCCTGTCTGGTGGCGGCGGGCCAGGCCGAGGGCCGTGACGTCGTGACGGTCGAGGGCCTGGCGGAGTACGCCAAATGGCGTGCGGAGCACGGCGGTTGCCCCGCCTCCGCATCCACCGACGCTGCCGCCTCGGTCGCCACCGCCGCTGTCGCCGAAGGCCGCACCGCGGCGAACACGCCCGGCACGGCGGACGGTTCGGGGTCCGCGGGGACGGCGGGGACCGTCGAGTCCTCGACGCCTGCCGGGCCCGCCGGGACCTCGCTCGACGAAGCCAGGCGCTGGGCCGCCAGGGGTCAGCACGCACACACCGGCGACGGCGCCGAGCTCTCCCCCGTACAGCAGGCGTTCATCGACGCCGGTGCCGTCCAGTGCGGCTTCTGCACCCCGGGCCTGCTGGTCGCGGCCGACGAGATGCTGGAGCGCAACCCCGACCCCTCCGACGCGGACATCCGCGAGGCGCTCTCGGGCAACCTGTGCCGCTGCACCGGCTACGAGAAGATCATGGACGCGGTCCGCCTCGCGGCCGCCCGGCAGGCGGAGGAGGTCTGACCGTGCCCACCAACGGCGTTCCCACCACGCTCACCCAGGGCTCCCGGACCAGGGGCGGCATCGGCGAGTCCACCCTGCGCCCCGACGGCATCCTCAAGGTCACCGGCGAGTTCGCGTACTCGTCCGACCTGTGGCACGAGGACATGCTCTGGGGCCAGATCCTGCGCTCCCCCCTCGCGCACGCCGAGATCGTCTCGATCGACACGAGCGAGGCCCTCGCCCAGCCCGGCGTCCACGCCGTCCTGACGTACGACGACCTGCCGGCCGACGTGAAGCACTACGGCCTGGAGATCCAGGACACCCCGGTGCTCGCCCACGGCAAGGTGCGCCACCACGGCGAACCCGTCGCGGTCGTCGCCGCCGACCACCCGGAGACCGCGCGCCGCGCCGCCGCGAAGATCAAGGTCGAGTACCGCGAACTCCCGGTCGTCACCGACGAGGCCTCCGCCACCGCGCCGGACGCGGTCCTGGTCCACGAGGGCCGCACCGACCACCACATCGCCCACGTCCCGCACCCGAACATCCTGCACCGCCAGCCGATCGTCCGCGGCGACGCCGACGCGGCCGCGGCACGGGCCGACGTGATCGTGCGGGGCGACTACACCTTCGGCATGCAGGACCAGGCCTTCCTCGGCCCGGAGTCCGGGCTCGCCGTGCCCGAGGAGGACGGCGGCGTCCACCTCTACATCGCCACCCAGTGGCTGCACTCCGACCGGCGCCAGATCGCGCCCGTGCTCGGCCTGCCCGAGGACAAGGTGCGCATGACGCTGGCCGGTGTCGGCGGCGCCTTCGGCGGCCGCGAGGACCTGTCGATGCAGATCCACGCCTGTCTGCTGGCACTGCGCACCGGCAGACCGGTCAAGATGGTCTACAACCGGTTCGAGTCCTTCTTCGGCCATGTCCACCGCCACCCGGCCCGTCTGCACTACGAGCACGGGGCGACCAGGGACGGCAAGCTGACGCACGTGCGGTGCCGCATCGTCCTCGACGGCGGCGCCTACGCCTCCGCGTCCCCCGCGGTCGTCGGCAACGCCTCCTCCCTGGGCGTGGGCCCGTACGCCGTCGACGACGTCGACATCGAGGCCATCGCCCTCTACACCAACAACCCGCCCTGCGGCGCCATGCGCGGCTTCGGCGCGGTCCAGGCGTGCTTCGCCTACGAGGCGCAGATGGACAAGGTGGCCGCCCGGCTCGGCCTGGACCCGGTGGAGTTCCGGCAGCGCAACGCCATGGAGCAGGGCACGCTCCTGCCCACCGGGCAGCGGGTCGACTCCCCGGCGCCGGTCGCCGAACTCCTGCGCCGCGTCAAGGCGATGCCGCTGCCGCCAGAGCGCCAGTGGGAGAGCAGCGAGGGCGCGGACGTACGGCAGTTGCCCGGCGGTCTGTCCAACACCACGCACGGCGAGGGCGTCGTACGCGGCATCGGCTACGCGGTCGGCATCAAGAACGTCGGCTTCTCCGAGGGCTTCGACGACTACTCGACGGCGAAGGTCCGGATGGAGGTCGTCGCCGGCGAACCCGTCGCCACCGTGCACACCGCGATGGCCGAGGTCGGCCAGGGCGGTGTCACCGTCCACGCGCAGATCGCCCGCACCGAACTGGGCGTCACCCGGGTGACCATCAACCCCGCCGACACCCGGGTGGGTTCGGCCGGTTCGACCTCCGCCTCCCGCCAGACCTACGTCACCGGCGGCGCCGTCAGGAACGCCTGCGAGCTGGTCCGCGAGAAGGTGCTGGAACTGGGCCGCCGCAAGTTCGGCACGTACCACCCCGCCTGGGCCACGGCCGAGCTGGTGCTGGAGGACGGCAAGGTCGTCACCGACGGCGGCGAGGTGCTGCGGGACCTGGCGGACGTCCTCGGCGACGAGAGCGTCGAGGTCGAGGCGGAATGGCGGCACCGGCCGACCGAGCCCTTCGACCTGCGCACCGGCCAGGGCAACGGCCATGTCCAGTACAGCTTCGCCGCGCACCGCGCCGTCGTCGAGGTCGACACCGAGCTCGGCCTGGTCAAGGTGGTCGAGCTGGCCTGCGCCCAGGACGTCGGCAAGGCGCTCAACCCGCTGTCCGTGATCGGCCAGATCCAGGGCGGCACCACCCAGGGCCTGGGCATGGCGGTCATGGAGGAGATCATCGTCGACCCGAGGACGGCGAAGGTCAGGAACCCCTCCTTCACGGACTACCTGATCCCCACCATTCTCGACACGCCGACCATCCCGGTCGACGTGCTCGAACTCGCCGACGAGCACGCCCCGTACGGGCTGCGCGGCGTGGGCGAGGCCCCGACCCTGTCGTCCACCCCGGCGGTCCTCGCGGCCATCCGGGACGCGACGGGTCTGGAGCTCGCCCGGACACCGGTACGCCCCGAGCACCTGACCGGGACGGCGCAGGAGCACCTGACCTGATCCGCCCAGGACCCGGACCGCCCGGCAGAGAAGGAGACCGAGACATGCTGGACATCGCCGAAGAGCTGTACCGGTGGGTCGGGCAGGGCCGTGACTTCGCCGTCGCCACCGTGGTGGCCGTCGGCGGCAGCGCGCCCCGTCGGCCGGGCGCCGCCCTCGCCGTGGACGCCGACGGCACGGCGATCGGCTCGGTCTCCGGCGGATGCGTGGAGGGCGCGGTGTACGACCTGTGCCGACAGGCCCTCCAGGACGGCGAAGTGGTCCTGGAACGGTTCGGCTACAGCGACGAGGACGCCTTCGCCGTCGGCCTGACCTGCGGCGGAGTCCTGGACATCCTGGTCACCCCGGTACGGGCGGGCGATCCGGTCCGGCCGGTGGCCGCGGCCGCGCTGGCCGCCGCGGCGCGCGGCGAGACGGCGGCGGTGGCGCGGATCGTGCGCGGCCCGGCGGAACTCTCGGGGCGCGCCCTGCTGGTCCGGCCCGGGGGCGGGTACGAGGGCGGCTTCGGCGCCCATCCCGAACTGGACCGCACGGTCGCGGCCGAGGCGCGGGCCCTGCTGGACGTCGGCCGCACCGGCACCGTGGAGATAGGAGAGCAGGGCTCACGCTGCGGAGCACCGCTCACGGTGCTGGTCGAGTCGTCGGTGCCGCCGCCCCGCATGATCGTTTTCGGCGCCGTCGACTTCGCCTCGGCGCTGGTCAGGATCGGCAAGTTCCTCGGCTGTCATGTGACGGTGTGCGACGCCCGTCCGGTGTTCGCGACCCGCGCCCGCTTCCCGGAGGCCGACGAGGTCGTCGTCGAGTGGCCCCACCGGTACCTGGAGCGTACGGACGTCGACGCCCGTGCCGTCCTGTGCGTACTGACCCACGACGCCAAGTTCGACGTACCCCTGCTCCGGCTGGCCCTGCGGCTTCCGGTGGCCTACGTCGGCGCGATGGGCTCCCGCCGCACCCATCTGGACCGCAACCGGCGGCTGCGGGAGGTCGGGGTGACGGAGCCGGAACTGGCGCGGCTCAGATCACCCATAGGCCTCGACCTCGGCGCCCGTACGCCCGAGGAGACCGCGCTGTCGATCGCGGCGGAGATCGTCGCCGCCCGGCGCGGCGGCAGCGGGCTCTCCCTGACCGGCGCGCACACACCGATCCATCACGACGTCGCGTCGACGGCAGCGGTGCCGACGGTTCCGCCGGTGTCGCCGGTGTCACCGCCGGCGGTCCGGATCGATTCGGTGGCCTGAACCGCCCGTCCGCGCACAGCCGTTGCCGCAGGCGTCACGGCTTGCGCAGCAGGCGGTTGGCCGCCCGTCCGAAGACCGTGCGCGCCGCCGAGCGCAGCAGGGGATCGCAGAAGGACGGCAGCAGCCGCACCCGCAGCTCCTCGCGCCAGATCACCCGCGTCCGCCCGCCGGGCCCCGGCCGCACCTCGATCTCGGCCCAGCCCAGGACGACCCGGCCCCGCTTCTCCAGCCGGCACAGGCCGGCCCCGTCACCGTCCGGCGGCCGCCAGACGGTGACCTCCATCCGGTCGTCGAAGGAGAGCGGGCCGATCCCGGAACGGGCGACGATCAGGGTGCCCTCGCGGGTCGGCGGGGGTGTGACCACGGTGACGCGGGTCAACGGGACCACGTCGCCGTGCCGGGGCCACACCGTGAGCCGGCGCCATGCCTCGTCGAGGGCGAGCGGCACCGTGCGTACGAGCTGGAAGTCGACCACGGGACGATCGTAGGCAAGTGGCCCGGGACACCGGGGTGTTCGCCCCCGTGTCACCCGATTCGCCCAGCGCGCGCCCGCCGATGAGACGCAGGAGGCGACGACGCTGGAGGAAACCGGGTCAGGGACGGTACACCTTCCCGGGCTCCGCCTCGCCCGGTGCGAGCAGTTGGGGCACGGTGACGAACACGTACCCACGCGCCTTCAGCGCGTCGATGATCCCCGGCACCGCGGGCACGGTTCCGGGGTAGATGTCGTGCAGCAGGATGATCCCGTCGCGGGACGACTGGGCGAGGACGCGCTTGCGTATCAGGTCGGAGTCGTTCGTCGTGTAGTCCTTCGCGGTAACGCTCCACAGGACCTCCGACATGCCGAGCTCGCGGCAGATCCTGTGCACGGTGTCGTCGGTGCGGCCCTGCGGCGGGCGCATCAGGGTCGGCCGGTGTCCGGTCAGGCGCTCTATCTCCTTGTTGGGCCGCTCCAGTTCCGCGCGTATCTCGTCCGGCTCGATCTCGGTGAGTATCCGGTGGTCCCAGGTGTGACTGGCGACTTCGTGCCCCTCGGCGGCCATGCGTCTGACGAGCTCCGGGTACTTCTCGATGTGGCGCTTGCCCAACAGGAAGAAGGTCGCCGGGACCTGTTTCTCCTTCAGGATGTCCAGCAGCCGGGCGGAGTTCTCGCTCGGCCCGGCGTCGAAGGTGAGCGCGATGCACTTCGCCCTGCGGCAGTCGACGCTCCCGTAGCGTGCCTGGACGGTGGGATGGGCGCGGGCGGTGCTCGGCGCCGTGGTCTCCAGCCGGGTGCACCCGGTCAGGGCCAGCGCCAGGGCGGCGGCCGCCACCGGGACGGTGACGGCACGCAACCAAACCCCCGTTTTCCTCGTCCTGTTCCTTGTCGTGCGGATCTGGATCTTCTTGGTCGGAGAAGGCATGGCGTGACTATACATAGATGGTATACACGCCGTGTATAGAGGGTCACTGGATGTGCAGCCCCGAGGTGCGCCCCAACACAACGGTGGTCAGGATGCGTTCAGGCTCCCGGTGTCGGCCCAGGGCGTACGACATCCCGCATCGCCTGCCGCGGCGGGGCCGGGTCCGGAGGGCTCACCCGGCGGGCAGGGTGACCGTGAACCTCGCCCCCGTGGTGTGCGCGGGGTCGTGGTGCACCTCGCCGCCGGCCGAGCGGGCCAGACGCCGCGCCAGCGGCAGCCCGAGGCCCGCTCCGCCGTGCCCGTCGTACGGATCGGCCCGCCGGCCCGGCTGGAACAGCTGCTCGAGGAACGCCTCCGGCACGCCCGGCCCGTCGTCGGTGACGTCGATCCGTACGGCGGACACGGCATGAACGACGGTGGGTCGGGCGGGTGCGGCGGGTCCGGTTTCGGGCAGAGGGCGCCCCGGCAAGGTGTGCCCGACGTGCCCGACGTGCACGGTGACGCCCGAGCGCGCGTACCGCAGCGCGTTGGCGAGGAGCGGGCCGACGATCCGCTCCAGGAGGGCGGGGGACACGCCGGCCTCCAGGCGGTCGTCCGCCGCGGTGACGACGATCGTCGACCGCGCCTGGTCCTCCTGGTGCGCGGCCAGCCGGCGCAGCACGGGCAGTACCTCGGCCGTGCCGGGAGCGGCCGCCGCGTCGTGCCTGGCCTCCTCGCGGGCGTCGCCCAGCAGCGTGTCGCAGATACTCCGCATCGACTCGGCGGCCTCGGTGACCGTGCGGTGCACGGCCAGCGTCTCGGCCTGCGAGCGCGGCCGGGAACGCCACCAGTCGAGCTCGGCGATGATCCGGCTCAGCGGGGTGCGCAGCTCGTGCGAGAGTTCCCCGGTCAGCCGCCGCTCGTGCCGCAGGACGGCCCGGATCCGGTCGAGGAGCGAGTCCAGCGAGGCGCCCAGGCGGGCGAGTTCGGCGGGCTGCGCCACGGCGCCGAAGCGTCTCTCGGACTCCACCGCGCTCCACTGTATGGCCTGGTCGCTCATGGCCCGCACGGGCCGCAGCGCGCGCCCGACGGCCAGCCGGGTCAGGGCGTAGGTGCAGGCGAGCATCACCGCGTCGAGGGCGAGCGAGCCGAGCAGCAGCAGATCCGCCGAGCTCCGGTACGGAGACAGGTCCAGGGCCGTGACCACGGTCGCCGCGAGCCTGCCGTGCGTCACGGGCCGGGCGCACAGCCGGACGGGCCGGTCGCCCTCGACGGTCGTGCACTTCCCGTCGGCCCGGGCCGCGAGCAGCCCGGCCGCACGGCCGATCTCGGGAGCCGGGGAGGGGGGCTGTTCGACCGTCCTGGGTCCGGCGTAGATCCACACGTTGCTGTCGAGGAGTCCGTCGTCGGACGCCTCCAGGACGCGCACGGCAGGGCCGCCGGTGTCGACGGTGGTGGCGACGGCGGCCGCGCGGGCGCGCAGCTCGTCGTCCGCCTGGGCCCGGAGGTGGTGCCGCACGACCGTGTTGAACACCACGGTCAGGATCGTCATCAGCAGGGCCGCGGTGGTGAGCGCGACCAGGGAGAGGCGGCCGCGCAGGGTGCGCGGTGCCAGACGGCGGGGGAGCGGGCTTCTCATGACAGGCGGTGACCGATGCCACGGGCGGTGGTGACGGTGAGCCGGCTGTCCGCGTCGCGCAGCTTGCGGCGCAGCCGGGTCAGGTACTGGTCGAGCGTGTTGTCACTGACCTGGGCGCCCTCCGGCCAGCCCGCCCGGAGCAGCTCACGCCGGCGCACGATGTCCCCGGCCGCGGACATGAGCGCGGCCAGCAGCCGGAACTCGGTCGGGGTCAGCTCGACGCGGCTGCCGTGCACCGTGACCGTGTGCCGTACGGCGTCCAGGACCAGGTCGCCGGCCACGGCGCTCGGCGCGGGTCCGGCGCGGCGGACAGCGGCCCGCAGCCGGGCGGCGAGCTCGGCGAGGTGGAACGGCTTCGGCAGATAGTCGTCGCCGCCCGCGGAGAACCCCGAAAGCCGGTCGGTGAGCCCGTGGTGCGCGGTCAGGAACAGCACGGGGGCGGTGAAACCGTTGGCCCGCATCGCCTGGCACACGTCCCGCCCGTCCGCGTCCGGCAGCCCGACGTCCAGTACGGCCGCGGCCAGCCCGCCGGCGTCGGCCAGCCGCAGGGCGGTGGCGCCGTCGGCGGCGGGCACGGGACGGAACTCCTCCTCGCGCAGCCCGCGCACCAGCACGTCACGCAGGGCGTGATCGTCCTCGACGACCAGGACGCGGGGATTCATGGTCCTCCTGCAGGGTGTGGCGGCCGGCGTGTCCGGGGGCGGCCGAGGGCGGGCGGGGGAGGAAGCGGGCGGGCAGCCACCGCGATATCGCGCACAGGCACAGTCCGAGCCAGCCCAGGCCGAGGAGCCAGCCGCCGACGACGTCGGTGAACCAGTGGACGCCGAGGTAGACGCGGGTCAGGCCGACCAGTGCGCCCCAGCAGCCGACGGCGACACGCAGCGCGGTGCCGCCGCGCGGGGCGGACATGGTCAGCGCGAGTATCAGCAGTCCGGCCGTCACGGTCGCCGTGGTGGTGTGGCCGGAGGGGAAGGACCAGCCCGAGGCGCGCGTCGCCCAGTCCTGGCGCGGCGGTCGCGGCCGGTGCACCAGGACCATCACGGTGTACCGCAGCAGCTGGCCGGTGGCGAGGCAGCCGACGGCGAGCACGACGCCGGTGAGCCGCTGCCGCGGGGTGCGGCCGGCCAGCACCCCGGCCAGCGCGGCGAGCAGGTAGGCGATCACGCCGGTCCCGGTGGCGGTCAGCGCGCGGGCGACGGCCACGGCCATGTCCGGGCGGTGGGCCAGCGACCAGGCGTGCAGCGTGTCGTCCAGGAACAGCGGGGCGCCGTCGGCGCCGACCACGGCCAGGGTCAGCAGGCCGAACGCGGTCCAGGCGCCGAGCGCCACGCTGCCCGACAGCTCGGTGACGTCCGCGCGCCTCACGACACGGTCCCCGGCCTGTGGAGCGGGGCCGGGCCCCTCACCACTCCGTCGCCTTCGCACCGGTCCGCCCGTCCGTCGGACCGTCCGCCGAGCCGTCGGTGCGCGCGGCCCCCGTACCGTCCGTCCGCCCGTCCCTCGTACCGTCCGTCCGCGCGGCCGCCGTACCGCCGTCCGTCCCGGTGGCCGCCGCCCCGCCGACGGCTCCCGCTCCCGAGCCCGTGCGCGCGGCCCGCCGGCCGCGGTACAGCTCGGCGGCGAGCGGGAGCAGCGACACCGCGACGATCAGCGCGACCAGGGGGAGCAGATAGTGGTCGACGTTCGGGACCGAGGAGCCGAGCGCGTATCCCGCGAGGGTCAGGCCCAGCGTCCAGACCAGCCCGCCGGCCACCTGCCACACCGTGAAGACCCGCCCCGGCACGTTCAGCGCGCCGGCGACCGGGTTGAGCACGGTCCGCACCACCGGCACGAATCTGGCCAGGAGGATCGCCTTCGCGTATCCGTACCGCTCCAGCAGCTCCTCCGCGCGCTCGGCGCCCTCGCGCAGCCGCGCCGAGCGGGTGCGGGCCAGCAGGGTCCCGCCCGCCTTCCGGCCGAGCAGATAGCCGACCTGCGAACCGGCCAGCGCGCCCACCGCCGCGACCACCAGCAGCGGTCCCAGCGACAGCTTCACCCCGCGGTCCGCGCTGCCGGAGCACAGCAGACCCGCGGTGAACAGCAGGGAGTCGCCGGGCAGGAAGAAGCCGATCAGCAGCCCTGTCTCGGCGAACAGCACCACGCCCACGCCGAGCACCCCGAAGGCGGCCAGCAGCGACCGGGCGTCGAGCACGTTGACAGCGAGCTGCGACGATAGGTGGAGTGAGGTGGTCATCGACGCGAGGCCTTCCGGTGGGTGACAGCGGGGACGACTGCTTGTACAACCGCGTGAACAACTGCTCGATTGACTACAATGATGTAGACGGTCTACGACACTGTAGACGAATGTGGGGGGAGGATCGTTCCCATGACCGAGGCCAAGGACGAACGTCGGCCGGCGGGTGAGCTGGAGGCCGCCGTCATGGCCGTGCTGTGGGCCGCGGACCTGCCGCTCACGGCGGCGCAGGTACAGCTCGACCTCGACTCCGGCCTGGCCCGTACGACCGTGACGACGATCCTGACCAGACTGCACGAGAAGGGCGTCGTGCAGCGGGAGCGGCAGGGCCGCGGCTTCGCCTACCACCCGGCCCAGGACCCCCAGGGTCTGACCGCCCGCCGGATGCACACCGAGCTCGACCGCGACAGCGACCGTGAGACGGTCCTCGCCCGCTTCGTCGCCCAGCTGGGCCCGGACGACGAGCGCGTGCTGCGCCAGCTCCTGGAGGCGGACGAGGCATGACCGTCATCCTGCTGATCGCGCCCCTGCTGCTGCCCTTCGCGGCGCCGCCGCTGGCCCGGCGCGCCCTGGAGGGGGCACGTCCCGTCGTCGCGCTGTGGACCCTCACCGTCTGCGCCCTGGTGCTCGCGGGCGCCTGCGTGGCCTCGCTGGGCGCCCTGGTCCTGACCGGAGTGCTCCGGGTGCCCGCCTTCGCCGCGCTCGGCGAACTGGTCCACCCGCTGAACGCCCCCTCCGACCTCGTCGTCGTCCCCGCCGCCGCGCTGGCCACCGGCGCGCTGACCCTCGGCGCCGTCATGCTCGTACGCACCGCGCTGCGCCAGTCCAGGGCCTTCCGCGTCGCCCGACGGCAGGCCGGCCGGCGCCCCGCCGCGGGCGACCTCTGCGTGGTCGACTCCCCGCACCCGGACGCCTACGCCCTGCCCGGCCGCCCGCACCGCATCGTCGTCACCACCGCGATGCTGCGCAGCCTCGGCCCCAGGGAGCGCGACGCCCTCTTCGCCCACGAGCGCGCGCACAACGCCGGCGGACACCACTACTTCCTCGCCGCCGCCGAACTCGCCGCGCACTGCCATCCCGCGCTGCGCCCGGCCCGTGAGGCGATCCGGCTGGCCGCCGAGCGCGCCGCCGACGAGGCCGCGGCGAGCGCGGTCGGCGACCGGCGCCTGACCGCCCACGCCATCGCACGCGCCGCCCTGGCCGGCCACGCCGCTCCCTCGCCCCGCCCGGACTTCGCGGCCGCGGCCGCGACCGGCCCCGTCCCGCAGCGGGTCGCCGCCCTCCTCACCCCGCCCGGCCGCCCCTCCCGCGCGCCGCACCGCGTCGCCCTCCTGCTGGCCGCCTGCGCGCTCCTGTCCGGCACCGCGGCCTCGGCCGGCGTCCTGGACTTCCACCACGAGATCGAGATCGCCCAGGGCGAGGCGGCCCGCTGACCCCTGTCCACCGGCTCGGCGACCGGGTTTCCGGGAGAAGAGGTGCCCAGGACGTTTGACGCTGCCGCCCGTGGTCACGCGCCTTATGGGGCCCGACCGGACCCGACGGACGAACCCGGGGGAAGAAGGAGCGTCATGACCGAGATCCACACCACGACCGACTCCGGGGCACCGGCGGAGAGCGACGAACACTCACTGACCGTCGGCCCCGGCGGGCCGATCCTGCTGCAGGACGCCTATCTGATCGAGCAGATGGCCCAGTTCAACCGGGAGCGCATCCCCGAGCGCCAGCCGCACGCCAAGGGAAGCGGCGCGTTCGGCCACTTCGAGGTGACCCACGACGTGAGCCGCTACACCAAGGCGGCCGTGTTCCAGCCGGGCACGCGCACCGACCTGGTGATCCGGTTCTCGACCGTGGCGGGGGAACGGGGCAGCCCGGACACCTGGCGCGACCCGCGCGGCTTCGCGGTGAAGTTCTACACCAGCGAGGGCAATTACGACATGGTCGGCAACAACACGCCGGTCTTCTTCGTCAAGGACCCGATGAAGTTCCAGCACTTCATCCGGTCCCAGAAGCGCCGCGCGGACAACAACCTGCGCGACCACGACATGCAGTGGGACTTCTGGACGCTCTCGCCGGAATCCGCCCACCAGGTCACCTGGCTGATGGGGGACCGCGGCATCCCGCGGACCTGGCGGCACATGAACGGCTACTCGTCGCACACGTACATGTGGATCAACGCCGACGGCGAGCGGTTCTGGGTGAAGTACCACTTCAAGACCGATCAGGGCATCGAGTTCTTCACCCAGCACGAGGCCGACCAGACGGCAGCCGTCGACACGGACTACCACACGCGTGACCTCTTCGAGCACATCCGTGACGGGGACTTCCCCAGCTGGACCCTGCAGATGCAGGTCATGCCGTACGAGGACGCCGCGGGCTACCGGTTCAACCCCTTCGACCTCACCAAGGTGTGGCCGCACGGCGACTACCCGCTCATCCCGGTCGGCCGGATGACGCTCGACCGCAACCCGACCGACCACCACGCCGAGATCGAGCAGGCGGCCTTCCAGCCGAACAACCTCGTCCCCGGCATCGGGCCCAGTCCGGACCGGATGCTGCTGGCCCGGCTGTTCTCGTACGCGGACGCGCACCGCCACCGGATCGGCGGCAACTACCAGCAGCTTCCCGTCAACGCGCCCGTCGTCGACGTCCACACCTACTCCAAGGACGGCGCGATGGCCTACCGGAAGACGACCGACCCGGTCTACGCCCCGAACTCCAAGGGCGGCCCGGCCGCCGACACGGCCCGCTACGGAAGCCCGCCCAGCTGGGCGGCGGACGGCGAGATCACCCGTGCCGCCTACGTCTCCCACCCGCAGGACGACGACTGGGGGCAGCCCGGCACCCTGGTGCGCGAGGTGATGGACGACGCGGCCCGCGACCGGCTGGTCGACAACGTCGTCGGGCACCTGCTCGACGGGGTGAGCGAGCCGGTCCTGGAACGCGCCTTCACCTACTGGTCGAACATCGACGAGACCATCGGCAAGCGCATCGCCGACGGCGTGCGGGCGAAGGCCTAGCACCTCACGGAGATCAGCGGACCCGAGAGGAGAATCCCATGCAGACCCCCGACAAGCGCGACACACGCCGGACCGACGAGCGGACCCGGGAGCGGTCCGCCGAGCAGCGCAGCGTCACCGCACCGACACCGCGCGACGTGCGGGAGAAGGCCGAGCGCAAGGCCGGGCACGACACCTCGGCCGAGGACACTTCCTGACGCACGCCACGGATCGCGACCCGTCGGGCCGATCGTCAGCGTGATGGAGCAGCCGGCACGGACGCGGCCCCCGCCGGCCGGCTGCTCAGAGCCAGTGCTTTCGCTTGAAGACGAAGTACAGGCTGGTGCACACGACCGCCATCAGGACGATCGCGAAGGGATAGCCGAACACCCAGTGCAGCTCCGGCATGTGCGCGAAGTTCATGCCGTAGATCGTGCCGACCAGGGTCGGCGCGAACAGGATGGCCGCCCACGAGGAGATCTTCTTGATCTCCTCGTTCTGTTCGAACCCCGCCTCCGCCAACGCCCGCATCTCCGCGTTCTGTTGCTGGGTGACCAGGGTCGCGTTCACCGTGAGGATGTCCTGGAGGGCCTGGCGGAAGCTGTCGACGCGTTCGCTGGTGTGCGTGACGTGGTCGGCCACGTCGCGGAGGTAGCGCTGGAGTTCCTCGTCCGTGCCGTACTTGGCGAACCCGGCCATCAGACCGTGCAGCATGCCGACGAGCGGGCGGGTGGCGCGCTGGAACTCGACCATCTCGCGGGAGAGTTCGTAGATCCGGCGGGAGACCTCGGGGTCGCCCCGGAAGACCTCCGTCTCGATCTCGTCGATGTCGTTCTGGACCCCGGCGACGACCGGGGCGTAGCCGTCGACCACCGCGTCGAGGATGGCGTACAGCACCGCCTCAGGGCCGAGTTTCAGCAGGTCGGGGGTGTCCTCCATGCGGCGGCGGACCGCGGAGAGGTTGGGGGCGGCGCCATGGCGGACGGTGATGACGAAGTCGGGGCCGACGAAGACGTGCAGTTCGCCGAAGTCGACCTCCTCGGGGGCGTCGAGGTAGCGGGCGGCGCGCAGGACGACGAACAGCGTGTCGCCGTAACGCTCCAGCTTCGGCCGCTGGTGGGCCTCGAGCGCGTCCTCGACGGAGAGCGGATGGAGGTCGAACTCCGAGGCCAGGGAGAGCAGTTCGCCCTCGGTCGGGCGGGCCAGACCGATCCACGCCATGCCGGACGGCTGCTCGCGCAACTCCCGGAAGGTCTCGGCCAGCGAGCCGGGGGAGGAGACCCGCACGCCGTCGCGGTACAGGGCCGCCTCGACGATGCTGCCCGCCTCCGCGGGGGTCGGCCCGGGGCCCGGCGGGCGAGCCGACGGCGCGGGCGCCGGCGGCTGCGGTGGGCGTGGCGGCAGAGGGCGGCGCCAGACGGGCTTCCTGGCTCCGGCGGCTGCGTGGCGTCGCTCGGGCATCATGGCTGCCTCTCGGTCGAGCCTTCGGCTGCGTGATCCACGGGCGCGGTGCGCGCTGCGGGCACGGTTCGCGTCGTGTTCCCGGTTCCTTCTGTCCTCTTCGTCTTCCCCGCTGTCCTTGTGAGATCACGTAGCAGGATATACGGGGCATACGGCATGGGCGTGGCGTGGGCGCTTTCGAGTGCCTTCGAGGCCTTGCAGGGCCTTCGAGTGCGTCGAGAGGCGGCGAGCGCCCGCGGCTCGGCGCCGGTCGGTTGCCGCGGCCGGATTGCGGACCGTGGGTGTCCGCAAGCGGCGCTAGCGTGCGGGCATGACGAAGACGACGGCGTCCGCCACCGCCCCTGTGCTCGGCGTCCGCGACCTCAACCGGGCGACCCTCGACCGGCAGCTGCTCCTGCGCCGCTCACCGCTGTCCGCCGGGGCGGCGATCGAGCACCTGCTCGGTCTCCAGGCGCAGAACGTCAAGCCGCCGTACTACGCGCTCGCAGCCCGCCTCGACGGCTTCACCCCGCAGGAGCTCTCGGATGCCATGGCCGCTCGCGAGGTCGTCCGGATCGTCACCATGCGCTCGACGATCCACACCCACACCGCCGCCGACTGCCTCACCCTGCGGCCCTTCGTCCAGCCCGCCCGCGACCGGGAGCTGACGAACTTCCGCAAGGGGCTCACCGGCGTCGACCTCGACCGGCTGTCCGCCCTCGCCCGCGAACTGGTCGAGGACGCGCCGCGCACCATGAAGGAGCTGCGCGAGGCGCTGCTCGCGCAGTGGCCGGACGCCGACCCGCAGGCCCTGGCGGTCGCCGCGCGCTGCCGGCTGCCGCTCGTCCAGGTCACCCCGCGCGGGCTGTGGGGACACAGCGGTCAGGTCGCGCTCACCACGGCCGAGCGCTGGCTCGGCCGGCCCGCCGAGCCCGCCCCGGCGGCCGAGACCGTCGTCCTGCGCTACCTCGCCGCCTTCGGACCGGCCTCCGTGAAGGACATGCAGACCTGGGCCGGGCTGACCCGGCTGCGGGAGGTCTTCGAGCGGCTCAGGCCGCGGCTCGTGACGTTCCGGGACGAGAGCGGCGCCGAGCTCTTCGACCTGCCCGACGCGCCCCGGCCCGACCCGGACACCCCGGCCCCGCCGCGCTTCCTGCCCGAGTTCGACAACCTGCTGCTCTCGCACGCCGACCGCACCCGGGTCGTACCGCCGGAGCTGTGGGGGCGCAGCTGGCGGGGCAACCAGGCGTACTGCACCCTCCTCGTCGACGGCTTCCTCGCCGGGGTGTGGAAGCCGGCCGACGACGGCCTGGTCGTGGAGCTCTTCGGCACGCTCGGCAGGGCCCGGCGGGACGAGGTCGTCGCGGAGGGGGAGCGGCTGCTGGCGCTCATGCATCCGCAGGGCGCGGGCGGCGTGCGGTTCGGAACCGTCGTACCGGGGTGAGCGCATGGATAGGGGGCGTTGCGGGCTGCTCGTGGTAGCTCGCAACGCCCCCGGTCTTCACCTGAGGGGTGCTCAGGAAACCTTCCGGGTCACGAGTTGACCTGCGTGGTCACCAGGCTGGAGAAGGTGGTCAGCCGGGTGTAGACACCCGGGTAACCGGCCTCCGCGCAGCCCTCGCCCCAAGAAGTGATCCCTGCCAGGACGCCCCCGATGAGCAGGGGACCGCCGCTGTCGCCCTGGCAGGTGTCTACGCCGCCGGAGGTGTATCCGGCGCAAACCATGTCGGTCTGGACGAAGTCCGAACCGTAGGAGCTCTTGCAGCTGGAGTCGGACACGATCGGCACGGTCGCGGTCCGCAGCTGGTTGGAGGAGCTCCCGCTCTCCGAGGTGGTGCCCCAGCCGAGGATGCGGGCCGTGGTGCCGGCCGCGTACACGCTGGTCTGGGAGGAGGCGACGTACGACGCCGTCGTGTACGGCATCGAGGTCGCCAGCGTCAGCACGGCGACGTCGTCGCCGTTGGTGGCGTCCGTGTAGGACGGGTTGATCCAGATCTTGCTGACCTTGCTGACCGTGCCGTTCGTGCCGTTGAGGTAGGTGCGGCCGCCGACCACCCGGACGCTGCCCGTGCTCTCGCCGACCATGCAGTGCGCGGCCGTGACCACCTTGGTCGCCGACACCAGGGTCCCGCCGCAGAACTGGTTCTGCGAGGCGTCGGTGATCTGCATCATGAACGGGTACGCGGTCGTGGTGGTCGTGGTGCCGCCGACGATGGGCTGGGGCGCGGCGACAGCGGTGGGGGCGCTGAGCAACGCGGTGGTGACGGCGGCGGCCGCCGCCGCGACGCCGGCGGCGGCTCTGTGTGCGCGGTTGAGCCCGAACATGAGTCTCCTCAGTGGGGGATGCCGGTGGGGGCGCGCGGGCGTGGGGGGTGCACGGGGGTCGCGGGACCGACCCCCGTGTGCCTGGGCGTGCGGCACACCCCAAAACTAGGACCCGGTGCGGCCGCCTCCCAATGAGGGAACCCCCTAAGGGAGTTGGGCAGGGAAAACCCTCGGTGGTCCCTGGGCAAACCCGCCAGTGCAGTAAACCCGCGCCGCGCTCACTTCGCGCGGCGCCCCGCCGCCAGCCGGACGATGTCCACCCGCGAGCGGATCCCCAGCTTGCGGTAGACCCGGGTCAGCGTCGCCTCGACCGTCTTGACGCTGATGTACAGCCGGGCGGCGATCTCCCGGTTGGTGGCGCCCTCCATGACCAGTGCGGCGACCTGACGCTCCATCGCGGCGAGGCCCTCCAGCGCGTCCAGCGCGGGGTCCCGCGGGGCGTCGACGGCCGCCTCCTCCGGCTCCGCGGCGGACGCCGCGTCCACCTGCCGCAGCCACGGCAGCGCGCGGCAGCGCCGGAACAGCCGGGCGGCCTCGTCGTACGACGTCGGCCCCGGCCTGCGGGTGCGCAGCCGGGCCAGCGCGAACGCGGCCCGTGCCTCCTCCAGGCCGTATCCCAGCTTGGCGAGCCGGTCCTGAACGGACGTCAGCTGCGAGAGCGCGGCCTCCTGGTCGCCGCGGGCCGCCCGCACCAGCGCCTCCGAGCGGTCCAGTACGGCCAGCACGCTCTCCCGGCCCAGCCGCAGCGCGTGCGCGCGGGAGACGTCGATCAGCTCCTGCGCCTCGCCCGGCTCCCCGATCCGTACGAGGGCCTCGGCGAGGTCGCTCTGCCAGCGGCCGCGCGCCGGGTCGGTGATGCCGAGCCCGGACTCCAGCTCGCGCACCCGGCGCAGCGAACGGACCGTGCCCGCCGCGTCCCCGGCCACCAGCTGGGCATACCCGAAGGCGGCCAGGGCCCGGGAGAGGTACATCTGGTCGCCGTCCTCCTCGGCCCGCTCGGCCGCCTCGCGGGCCAGCTCCAGCGCCTGGTCCACGTCACCGCCGGAGGCCTCCGCGAGGGAGGCGAGCATCGCCGAGGCGCCGAGCCCGATCCCGGAGTCGCGGGCCAGCCGCAGGCTCTCGCGGGCCAGGTCCAGGGCCCGTCCGCAGTGGCCGGAGCGCAGCTCGGTCTCGGCCAGGAAGCGCTGGAAGTGCACCTCGCTCTCGACCATGCCGCGCCGCTGCACCTCGCGCAGCAGCGCGGTGATGGTGCTGCGGGCCTCGGGCAGCTGGTCGCTCATCAGCAGCCAGCGGAACCGGGCCGCTCCCGCGCCGTTGTGGTGGCAGGCCACATACGGGTCCTGGGGCTCCTTGAGTGCCCGCTTGATGGTCACGGGGGCGTTCGGGTGGCCCATCAGGGTCTCGGTCGAGGCCTGGAAGGACAGCGCCATGAGCTCGGTGCGCCGGTCGCCGGCGGTCGCGGCGAGCTCCGCCGCGTGCGCGGCCTCGGTGCGGGCCTCGGAGAAGTCGCCCTCGACGACCAGGCCGCGCCAGGCCAGCTGGTAGTGGACCAGGGCGAGCAGCTTGGGGTCCTCGCCCGCGTCGACCAGCACCTGCGGGAAGACGGCGTCGACCTCGCCGAGGGCCTGTCCGGCCGCCTCGATGACGATCATCCAGGCCCGTACCCGTTCGGCGGGCACGGTGGCCCGGGTCAGCACCTCGTGTGCGATGTCCCGGGCGAGCTCCACCTCGCCGGCGGTGATCGCGTCCTCGGCCGCCTGCAACCGCCGGTCGTCCGGGCCGGGGGTGGCTCCGGCCGGGGTGTGGCGGGCGGCGAGCAGTCCGAGGGACGCGGCGACCGACGGGGCGCCGCGGTCCCGGGCCAGCGCGGCGGCGCCGGCCAGCCGGGCAGCCACGTCCGGGTCGGTGCCGGTGGTCGCCAGGGCCAGGTGCCGGGCCCGCTCGATCGGGTCGGAGGCCGCGGTGGACAGCGCCGCATGCGCGGCCCGGCGGTCCTGGGCGGGCGCCTCCGCGTACAGCGCGGCGGAGATCAGCGGATGCGCGAACCGTACGGCCGGGCCCTCCGGCTCCGTCGCCAGCAGGCCGAGCCGGGCGGCCTGGGCGGTCTCCGCCTCGGCGTTCTCCCGGCCCGCGGCCAGCAGCAGGGACAAGGTGGGGCGGGCGCCGGCGCTGGCCACCAGCAGGGTGCGGCGGACGTCGTCGGAGAGCATGCCGAGCCGGTGCAGGACCAGGGCCCGCAGAGAGGTGGGCACCGGCAGCGGCTCGCCGGGGCGGGGCGGGGTGGGGTTCTCGCCGAGGGCCCGGCCCAGTTCGAGCGCGAACAGCGGGTTGCCGCCGCTGGTGCGGTGGATCTCGCGGACCGTGGAGCGGGGCAGGTCGGTGTAGCCGCGGTCGTCGAGCAGCTCGGAGACCTGGGCCCGCGAGAGCGGGTTGAGGCGGAGGGCGACGGTGTCGGGCGGGCACGCGCGTAGATGGCGGTCGTACTCCTGGCCCTCGGTCCGCACCGCGCAGAGCATCTGCACCGGGGTGTCGCCGAGGCGGCGGGCGGCGAAGCCGAGGAGTTCGGCGCTGGCCGAATCCAGCCACTGGAGGTCGTCGGCGACGATCAGGAGGGGGCCGTCGGCGGCGAGGGCGCGCAGCGCCGAGAGCACCGCGAGGCGCAGGGCGAGGCCGTCACGCTGGAGGGTGGACTCCCCGCGGCCGGTGATCGCCGACTCCAGCGCGGTGCGCTGGGCGGCGGGCAGCTTGTCGGAGACCTGGTCGAGAGCCAGTCCGAGGAGGTCGGCCAGGGCGAGAAACGGAAGGTGGGATTCTGACTCCGTCGCGGAGCAGCGCAAGACGGTGTGGGCCACCTGCGAGTATTCCGCGGCCAATGCCTGGAGCACGGTCGATTTCCCTATTCCGGCAGGCCCGTGCAGGAGCACGCTGCCGGAGCGGCCGAGCTGCTCACGGGCGGCCGTGAACAGGTCCTCCCTGCCGATGACCAGGTCGGGGCGGCATCGGGCAGGCTCCTGGAAGTCCCGTCGCACGGTTACCGCTCCCCTCCGTGTGTCGTGTCCGTACCAAATTCTAGGCAACATCCCTTTGAAATTCGGACGGACTGAGTGGTGAGGGATATAACAAATGGCGTTGCATGGAGAAATTCACAACCAGGACACATGAATGAAACGACGTCATTTTGTCCGAAACTCGACGATTTTACGATCTCTTGGTGGTGTCGGCAGACCATGATCCCTTAAGGCAGCACCCCCGTCCGGCGGGCCACCGCCACCGCCTCCCCCCGGGTGTGCGCGCCCAGCTTGCGCATCGCCGACCTGAGGTAACCCTTCACCGTTTCCGAGCGTAGCCCCAGCCGTTCCGCGGCCACCGCGTTCGTCGCCCCGGCCGCCACCCACACCAGCACGTCCACCTCGCGGGCCGTCAGCCGCGCCGAGTCGGTCGTACCCCTTCGGGCACCCCCCGGGGCGCCCGCCGCGGGCGAGGGTGTCAGCAGCCCGCACGCGGCCAGCAGCTCGGCCCGCAGCACCGGATCCGTGATCCGCGGTACCAGCGCCCGCAGCGCCGCGTGCGCCTCGCGCATCTGCTCCCAGGCGGCCACGGCACCCGGGTCCGCGGTCCCGGCCGGCCGGGCCGCCGACAGCAGGTGGTCCGCCTCCTCCCGCACCACCAGCGCCTGCTCCACGTCCCGCGCCGCCTCGACCGCCGCGCTCAGCATGCGGTCGCCCAGCGGCTGGGCCGTGCGCAGCGCGCCGTACAGCACCCCGCGCACCCGGCGCCGCACCACCACCGGCACCGCCAGCACCGAGCGCAGCCCCTCGGCGGCGACCGCGGAGTCGTACTCGTGGCTGATCTGCCGCGAGGAGGAGTAGTCCGTCACCGCGCACGCGCGGGCCAGGGCCACCGCCTTGCCGCCCAGGCCGTTGCCCGAGCTCACCGCGAGCGCGCGCAGCGCCGGCGTGGCGTTGCCGCTCAGTTCACTGATCCGCACCTGCCGCCGCCCGGCGTCGACCAGACCGCCGAAGGCCACCGGCAGCCCGGTCGTACGGCGCAGCCGGGCCAGCGCGCCGCGGATCTCCGTCACCCCGGCCGCGTCCGCCGACATGTTCTCGCCCCTCTCCGATGGCTCCCGTGCTGCACACACCCCCGTTCGGGGGTAGTGAGACCTGCATCACGGATTACACGATGGCGGGGAGCCGCCCGGCAATGGTCCGGCACCGAGGAGGACAAATGACGACGGCGACGGAGCTCTTCCGCAGCGCGCGGGACTTCCTGCTGGAACACCGCGAGGACTACGCCACCGCCTACGAGGGCTTCGCCTGGCCGCGCCCGCCCCACTTCAACTGGGCGCTCGACTGGTTCGACGCGATCGCGCGCGGCAACGACCGCACCGCGCTGCACATCGTCGAGGAGGACGGCTCCGGGACCCGGCTGTCCTTCGCCGAACTGTCCCTGCTCTCCGACCAGGCCGCGAACTGGCTGCGCGGGCAGGGGGTGCGCGCCGAGGACCGGATCCTCGTCATGCTCGGCAACCAGGCCGAGCTGTGGGTGACGGCCCTGGCCGCCATGAAGCTGCGCGCCGTCGTCATCCCGGCCACCCCGCTGCTCGGCCCCGCCGACCTGCGCGACCGCGTCGAGCGCGGCCGGGTCCGGCACGTGGTCGTGCGGGCCGAGGACACCGCCAAGTTCGACGAGGTGCCCGGCCCCTACACCCGGATCGCCGTCGGCGGCGCCCCCCTCGGCTGGCTGCCCTACGAGGACCTGTACGGCGCGGCCGCCGGCTTCGCCCCCGACGGCCCGACCCTGGCCGACGACCCGCTGATGCTCTACTTCACCTCGGGGACCACCGCCCGCCCCAAGCTCGTCGAGCACACCCACACCTCGTACCCCATCGGGCATCTGGCCACCATGTACTGGATCGGGCTCAAGCCCGGCGACGTGCACCTGAACATCTCGTCACCCGGCTGGGCCAAGCACGCCTGGTCGAACCTGTTCGCGCCGTGGAACGCCGAGGCGACCGTCTTCATCCACAACTACACCCGCTTCGACGCGGCGCGGCTGATGGCGGAGATGGACCGGGCCGGCGTGACGACGTTCTGCGCCCCGCCCACCGTCTGGCGGATGCTCATCCAGGCCGACCTGACCCGGCTGAGCACCCCGCCGCGCGAGGTCGTCGCCGCGGGCGAGCCGCTCAACCCCGAGGTCATCGAGCAGATCCGGCGGGCCTGGGGGGTGACCGTCCGGGACGGCTTCGGCCAGACCGAGACCGCCGTACAGGTCGCCAACAGCCCCGGCCAGCCGCTGAAGACCGGTTCCATGGGCCGCCCGTGTCCCGGCTACCGCGTCGAACTGCTCGACCCGGTGTCCGGCGCGCCCGGCGTCGCCGAGGGCGAGATCGCGCTCGACCTGTCGGCGCGGCCGGTGGGCCTGATGACCGGCTACCACGGCGCCCCGGACCGTACCGCGGAGGCCATGGCGGGCGGTTACTACCGCACCGGCGACATCGGCGCCCGGGACGCGGACGGCTACATCACCTACGTGGGGCGCGCGGACGACGTGTTCAAGGCCTCCGACTACAAGATCAGCCCCTTCGAGCTGGAGAGCGCCCTGCTGGAGCACGAGGCGGTGGCCGAGGCGGCCGTCGTGCCCGCGCCGGACGCGCTGCGCCTGGCCGTGCCCAAGGCGTACGTCGTCCTCGCCGACGGCTGGGAGCCGGGCCCCGACACCGCGAAGGTGCTCTTCGAGCACTCGCGCGAGATCCTGGCGCCCTACAAGCGCATCCGCCGCCTGGAGTTCGGCGGCCTGCCCAAGACCGTCTCCGGCAAGATCCGCCGGATCGAGCTGCGCGAGGCCACGGCCGCCGGCTCGGACGCCGAGTACCGCGAGGAGGACTTCCGGTGACCGCGACCTCCTACACCCACGGGACCGGCGAGGTCCCCCTGCTCGGCGCCACGATCGGGGCCGACCTCGACCGGACGATCGCCGCCCACCCCGACCGCGAGGCACTGGTCGACGTGCCGTCCGGACGGCGCTGGACCTACGCCGAGTTCGGCGCCGCCGTCGACGAGGTGGCCCGCGCACTGCTCGCCCAGGGCATCGCCAAGGGCGACCGGGTGGGCATCTGGGCGGTCAACTGCCCCGAGTGGGTGTTCGTCCAGTACGCCACCGCCCGCCTCGGCGTGATCATGGTGAACGTCAACCCCGCCTACCGCGCGCACGAGTTGGAGTACGTGCTGAACCAGGCCGGCATCGTGCTGCTGGTCGCCTCCCTCACCCACAAGGGCAGCGACTACCGGGCGCTGGTCGACCAAGTCCGGCACAAATGCCCCGAGTTGCGGGACGTGGTCTACATCGGCGACCCGTCCTGGGACGCCCTCACGGCCTCCGCCGAACGCGTCGCGCCCGAGCGGGTCGCCGCGGCGCAGGCGGAGCTGAGCTGCGACGACCCCGTCAACATCCAGTACACCTCGGGCACCACCGGCTTCCCGAAGGGCGCCACGCTCTCCCACCACAACATCCTCAACAACGGCTACTGGGTGGGACACACGGTCGGCTACACGGAACAGGACCGGGTCTGCATCCCGGTCCCGCTCTACCACTGCTTCGGCATGGTGATGGGGAACCTGGCCGCCACCTCGCACGGCGCGTGCATGGTGATCCCCGCCCGGTCGTTCGACCCGGCGGCGACGCTGCGGGCCGTCGAGCAGGAGCGGTGCACCTCGCTCTACGGCGTCCCCACCATGTTCATCGCGGAGCTGAACCTCCCCCACTTCGCGTCGTACGACCTGTCGTCGCTGCGGACCGGCATCATGGCGGGCTCGCCCTGCCCGGTCGAGGTGATGAAACGCGTGGTCGCCGAGATGCACATGGCGGAGGTCTCCATCTGCTACGGCATGACCGAGACCTCCCCGGTCTCGCTCCAGACCCGCAGGGACGACGACCTCGAACACCGCACCGGCACCGTCGGCCGCGTCCTGCCGCACATCGAGGTCAAGGTCGTCGACCCGGCGACCGGAGTGACCGTGCCGCGCGGCACCGCGGGCGAACTGTGCACCCGCGGCTACAGCGTGATGCTCGGCTACTGGGACGAGCCGGAGAAGACCGCCGAGGCCGTCGACGCGGGACGCTGGATGCACACCGGCGACCTGGCGATGATGCGCGAGGACGGGTACGTGGAGATCGTCGGCCGCATCAAGGACATGATCATCCGGGGTGGGGAGAACATCTACCCCCGGGAGATCGAGGAGTTCCTCTACGCCCACCCGAAGATCCAGGACGTCCAGGTCGTCGGCGTGCCGCACGAGCGGTACGGCGAGGAGGTCCTCGCCTGCGTCATCCCGAGCGACCCCGCCGATCCGCTCACCCTGGAGGAGCTGCGGGCCTACTGCGCGGACCGGCTCGCGCACTACAAGGTCCCGAGCAGGCTCCAGATCCTGGCGGGCTTCCCGATGACGGTGTCCGGGAAGGTGCGCAAGATCGAACTGCGCGAGAAGTGGACGGAGGGGGCGGTCTCCTAGACGGCGAGGTCTTCCGGGCGTCCCGCGTCCCGTGCCCGGCGTTCCGCGCCCCGCGTTCCGTGGCCGGTGGCCGGTGGCCGGTGGCCGGTGGCGGGGGCGCCGGGCCGGACGGTCAGGGCGCCCCCGACGCGTCCAGCCGGTCGGCGGGGCCGTTCACCGGCCTCGGTGTGCCCAGCAGGTCGAGGACGAAGAGGGGGACGAGCAGGACGTCGGCCCGGCCGCGGGCGTCCTCGGCGTACCCCGCGAGCGAGAAGTAGGCGCAGGACGAGGAGTCCGCCATGGCCGTCAGCCACAGGCACTCCACATCCCGTACGCGCGCCGGGCGCGCCGTCGGATCCACCTGGGCGACGAGACCGTGGCCGGCCAGCGCGATCCCGGCCGGAAGCCGCCGCTCGTCCCGGCGGATGTCCCGGTAGCCGAGCCCGCTCAGATAGCGGGCGGCGGCCGTGACCGCGTCCACCGCGTTGCGGATGGGCGCGGGCCGGAAGACCGGGCGCGCCCCACCGGCGGCGGGGGCGGCCGCGACCGGGAGGCGCAGCACCGTGCCGCACGGGCAGCCCAGCTCCGGCGCCGGCCACTGACCGCGGCGGCCGCAGGCCGCGCACCGCACGGTGACCCACTGTTCCTCCCAGACCCGGTGCGCCAGCGCCCTGGGCGTGCCGCGCGGGTCCAGCGGCGGGGCCACCGGCGCTCCGCACGCGCACGGATACGACGGCGAGGCGTAGAGGTGTTCGCGCCGACAGGCCGGGCAACGCACCGGCACGCTCTCGGACATGGACCGCTCCAGGACGGCAGCACAGGGGGACAGCGCCCCATCGTCCTCCAGGAGGGCCCTGCCTGTCCGTCCCTTGACCGCCTTCGCTCCACCCGCCTACATTGCTTCCAGATAGTAGAAGTTGTATTCCGTCATACGGAAATACAGAAGATGACGGAAGCTCGTGGGGCGCGACGGGAGAGCCAATCCGACAGTCGAGGCAGGAGTGATCCATGGCCCGTATGACCGCTGCCCGTGCGGCAGTCGAGATCCTCAAGCGCGAGGGCGTCACCGACGCGTTCGGTGTCCCCGGCGCCGCGATCAACCCCTTCTACGCGGCCCTCCGAGCCTCCGGGGGTATCCGCCACACCCTCGCCCGCCACGTGGAGGGGGCCTCGCACATGGCCGAGGGCTACACCCGCGCCCGGGCCGGCAACATCGGCGTCTGCGTCGGCACCTCGGGTCCGGCCGGCACGGACATGATCACCGGGCTCTACTCCGCCCTCGGCGACTCGGTCCCGATCCTGTGCATCACCGGCCAGGCCCCCACCTCCGTGCTCCACAAGGAGGACTTCCAGGCCGTCGACATCGCCTCCGTCGCCAGGCCGGTGACCAAGACGGCGGTCACCGTACTGGAGGCGGCCCAGGTCCCCGGCGTCTTCCAGCAGGCCTTCCAGCTCATGCGGTCCGGCCGCCCCGGCCCGGTCCTCGTCGACCTCCCCGTCGACGTGCAGCTCACCGAGATCGAGTTCGACCCGGAGATCTACGCGCCCCTCCCGGTCCACAGGCCGGCCGCGACCCGCGCCCAGATCGAGAAGGCGATCGCACTGCTCAACGCGTCCGAGCGGCCGCTGATCGTCGCGGGCGGCGGGGTCGTCAGCGCCGACGCCGCCGGGCTCCTCGTCGAGTTCGCCGAGCTGACCGGAACCCCGGTGGTGCCGACCCTCATGGGCTGGGGCGTGCTGCCCGACGACCACGAACTCAACGCCGGCATGGTCGGCCTCCAGACCTCGCACCGCTACGGCAACGCGACCTTCCTGGAATCCGACTTCGTCCTCGGCATCGGCAACCGCTGGGCCAACCGCCACACCGGCAGGCTCGACGTCTACACGGCGGGCCGGACGTTCGTCCACATCGACATCGAGCCCACCCAGATCGGCCGGATCCTCGCCCCCGACCACGGCATCACCTCCGACGCCGGGGCCGCCCTGCGCCTGCTCGTCGAGGTGGCGCGGGAGCTGGCGGCGGCCGGCCGGCTGCCCGACCGCTCCGGCTGGGCCGCCGCCACCCAGGAGAAGCGGGCACGGCTGCAACGCCGTACCCACTTCGACGACGTCCCGATCAAGCCGCAGCGCGTCTACGAGGAGATGAACAAGGTCTTCGGCCCGGAGACCCGGTACGTCTCCGCCATCGGCCTCTCGCAGATCGCCGGCGCGCAGCTGCTGCACGTCCACCGGCCGCGGCACTGGATCAACTGCGGGCAGGCGGGCCCGCTCGGCTGGACCGTCCCGGCCGCGCTCGGCGTGGCCAGGGCCGACCCCGAGGCGTCCGTCGTCGCCCTGTCCGGGGACTACGACTTCCAGTTCCTGGTCGAGGAACTGGCCGTCGGAGCACAGCACCGCATCCCCTATGTGCACGTCCTGGTGAACAACGCCTACCTGGGCCTGATCCGCCAGGCGCAGCGGGCCTTCGACATCGACTTCCAGGTCAGTCTGGAGTTCGAGAACATCAACGCGCCCGAACTCGGCGGCTACGGCGTCGACCACGTGCGGGTTGCCGAGGGGCTCGGCTGCAAGGCGATCCGGGTCACCGACCCGGGCGAACTGGGCCCCGCCTTCGAACAGGCGCAGAAGCTCGCCGCGGAGCACCGGGTGCCCGTCGTCGTCGAGGTGATCGTGGAGCGCGTCACGAACATCGCGATGTCGACGACCAACGACATCGGTGCCGTCGTCGAGTTCGAGGAGATCGCGACCGAGCCCGGACACGCGCCGACCTCGATCCGGACGCTGAAGGTCTGAGCGCCGGGTTCACGCCGTTCCGCAGCCGGTGATGTCGCCCCCGCCCCCGCTGCCCCAGGACTGCGGCAGGTCCCGTTCGGTCGTCCCGCCCCGCCCGGTCAGTCCCGCCTCCCGCGCGAAGCGCGGCGCGACCGCGGTCAGCGCCCGGTCGCCGTGCAGGGCGACCGCGAGCAGCTGGTCCTCCACCGGCAGCCCGGGACCGTGGGCGGGCAACGGGTGCTCCGCGCGCAGGGCCGTCAGGGTGCGGCGGCCGGCCCGGGTGCGGCCGGGCGGAAACGTACGGAGCAGCCCGGCGGTCCTGAGTTCGTCCCGCAGCCCGGTGAGCGCTCGGCGCACCGCCTGCCGGTCCAGCAACTGCCGTATGCCCGCGGGCCGGTAGAGCGCGGCGTGCACGGCCTTGGTGAGCGGCGGGAGGGACCGGTCCGCGGCCGGGCCGGTGGTGCGCATCGTGCCCACCCGGCCGGCCCCGACGGCACCGCGCAGCTGCAGCGACAGGACGGCCACCGTGACGGCGGCGCGGGGACCGCCCCGCAGCAGGGCGATCGCGTGCGGTTCCAGCCGGCTCGGCGCGGCACTGTCCATGGCAAACCCCCGTTGCGGGGCCCGCCGCCCCCGTGCCGGCAGGCCCCGCGTGAGAAGAATGTGCCCGCCCGCGGGGCCGGTTGAAGCCTTGGCGGCCGTCTTCAGAGGAGGATTTGAGGATTGCGTAGCCCGGGTACGCCCGCGGCCGTACGTGTCGTCACGGCTGCGGCTCGTGCTCCGAAAGGCCGGGCCAGTCGTCCGGGCCGCCGCCCTGCCACTCGATGAGATCGCTCTCCTCGACCTCGATCCGGTCCAGGTCGGCCATGCGCAGGATCTCGACGACATCGTCCAGGTGGCTGGCGATGCCGAGGGTCTGGTCGCCCGTGGTGACCCGCCGGGAGCCGTCCAGGGCCGGGGCGTGCACCACGATGTGCGGGAACTCCGTCGGTGGATGCGTCATGCCTTCAGGCTGCTGCGGGCGGGACGGATCCGCACTCCGGGAACCTCCGGCCCGTACGCGGTACGCGGCTGCGTGGTACGCGGCCGCGCGCCGGGCCGGGGGCAGTGACCGCGGTGGCGGGCCCGGAGTCCCGGGTGCGTCAGACCGGTGTCCCGGACAGGCGCTCGACGGCGCGCAGCAGGGCCGAGTGGTCCAGGCCGCCGTCGCCCTGGGCGCGCAGGCTGGCGACCAGCTGGGCGACCACGGCACCGACGGGCAGGGCGGCACCGACGGCGCGGGCCGCGTCCGTGACGATCCCCATGTCCTTGTGGTGCAGGTCGACACGGAAGCCCGGCCTGAAGTCGCGGCCGAGGAAGTTGCCCTTCTTGCGGGTCAGCACGGTGGAGCCGGCCAGGCCGCCGGCGAGGACGTCCAGCGCCGCCGCGAGGTCCACGCCGGACTTCTCCAGGAACACCACGGCCTCGGCGCACGCCTGGATGTTCACGGCGACGATCAGCTGGTTGGCGGCCTTCACGGTCTGCCCGCAGCCGTGCGGACCGCACCGGACGACGGTCCTGCCCAGCGCCTCGAAGAGGGGCCGGGCCGCGTCGAAGTCGGCCTGCTCGCCGCCGACCATGATGGACAGCACGGCCTCGACGGCCCCCGCCTCGCCGCCGGACACCGGGGCGTCCAGCACCCGGATGCCCTTGGCGGCCGCCGCCCGCGCCAGGCCGACCGAGGTCCCCGGGGTGATCGAGGACATGTCGATGAGCAGGGCGCCGGGCCGGGCGTTCTCCAGGATGCCGTCGGGCCCGTACGCGACGGCCTCGACCTGGGGGGACGCGGGCACCATCGTGATGATCACGTCGGCATCGCGGACGGCCTCGGCGACCGAGCCGGCCGGGGTGCCGCCGGCGCCGGCCAGCCGGTCCAGCTTGTCCTGTTCCAGCGTGAAGCCGGTGACGTCGTAACCCGCCTTGATCAGGTTCTCGGACATCGGGGAGCCCATGATGCCCAGGCCGATCCACGCGATCGAGGGGCGGTCCTTGCGGGCGGAGGCTGCGGGACTGCTGCTCATGGTGTGAGTGCCTCTCTGACTGCTCGGCGGGCTGTTCAGCGGGCGGCTCGGGCCCCGGGCGGCAGCCATCCGAAGGCCTCGGCGCTCGGGAGGTCGCCCGGCTTGTACTCCAGGCCGATCCAGCCCTCGTAGCCGGCCTTGTGCAGCCGCCGGAGGAGGTCGTCGAGCGGGAGGCCGCCGGTGCCCGGCGCGCCCCGGCCGGGGTTGTCGGCGATCTGCACATGGCCGGTGACCGACGCGTACCGTTCGATCGCCCGCGGCAGGTCCTCGCCGTTCATGGACAGGTGGTAGAGGTCCATCAGGAAGCGCGCGTTGCCGAGGCCGGTGACCCGGTTGACGTGGTCGACGACTTCGACGGCGGCCTGCGCGCTGACCAGCGGATAGCGGGGCGACTCCGTCCGGTTGAGGGTCTCGACCAGCAGGATCGCCCCGACCCGGTCGGCCGCGGCGGCCGCGAGCGCCAGGTTCTCCAGCGCCAGCGCGTCCTGTTCGGCGGCGGGCACACCGTCGACGCGGTTGCCGTACAGGGCGTTGAGCGCACGGCAGCCCAGCGCCCCGGCGAGCTCGGCCGCCACTTCGACGTTGGCGCGGAACCGCTCCGACTCCGCGCCGGGGACCGACAGCGCACCGCGGTCCGGGCCGGGGAGCCGCCCGGCGTAGAAGTTCAGGCCCGTGAGCCGGACGCCCGCGCCGTCGATCGCCTCGCCCAGGGCGTCGAGCTCGGACCGCCCGGGGGTGGGGGAGCCGGCCCACGGCCACCACAGCTCGACCGCGGTGAAACCGGCCGCTGCGGCGGCCGCGGGACGCTCCAGCAGCGGGAGCTCCGTGAACAGCATCGACAGGTTCACGCTGAAGCGCCGTTCCGCGGCCGTGTGCGCGTCATGACCCGGCATGAGGCTCGACGCTCCCTTCCGTGACCAGTGCAGTGACGTATTCCGCATCATGGAAACTTATTTCTGCTTAATGAAAGACTGCCGCCGACGTTCGTTACATGTCAAGAGGGGGTCGGTCAAAGCCGGTGGCGCGCGTTAGGTTGAGCGCGTGCGATTGAGAGTGGAGTTCACGACCGAGCCCTTCGATCTCGAGGAGGCTCCCGCGCACGCGCTGGTGGCCCGCGAGGTCGTCGAGGGTGCCGCGCTGGACACAGTCGACGTCGGCCCGTTCGGCAACACGGCGGAAGGCGGCGCCGACGCGGTGCTCGCGGCCGTGGACGCCGTGCTGCGCAGAACCCTGGCGGCCGGCGCCACCCGGATCTCGCTCCAGGTCAACGTGGTCGGGGAGGGTGAAGGATGACCGCGGCCGGGGAGGGGGCGTTCATCGCGGCCGTGAAACCGCTGGTCGACGCCATAGGCGGCGAGATACTCCCGCCCGACGAGGCCGGCCCCGACGACGTGGTGCTCTCCTGGGAAGGCGCCGAAGCGGTCGCCGTGCGCCTGCCCCAGCTCGCCGACTCCCTCGACCACATCCTGGCCGCCATGGAGCGCAGGATGGGCAAGCCGCTGGCCGACCTGGACCGCAAGGCCAAGCAGGAGGTCGTACGGACGCTGGAGGCGCGCGGCGCCTTCTCCGTGCGGCACGGCGTGGAGACCGTGGCGGGCGCGCTCGGGGTGAGCCGCTTCACCGTCTACAACTACCTCAACCGCGAGAAGCAGGGCTGAAGTCCGGGCCGAGTTACCCAGAATTTTCAACAAAGTGTTGACGCTGTCTCGTGGAAGGCGTTAGCTGACGGCAGTCCGCACCGCACGACGGCCGTGTCCGGCCCAGCAGACCGCATCCGGCTACGGAGGCTCCCGTGACTTCGACTTCCGCGTCCCCGGGTCTGGCCCGGTTCAACGTCCTCGGGGAACACGAGGCCCTGGCCGCCCTCCGCGAGGTGTGCGCCTCCACGGCATGGGCCGGCCGGCTGCTCGCCGCCCGCCCCTACGCCGGCGCCGAAGACCTCTACGCCGCCAATGACACGGCCATGGCCGCACTGACCGCGGCCGACCTGGCGGAGGCCATGGCCGGGCACCCGCCGATCGGCCGCCCCGCGCCGGGCGATCCGGCCTCGGCCCGGGAACAGCGCGGTATGGCCGACGCGGGCGAGGAGCTCAAGGCGGAGATGCTCGCACTCAACCTGGCCTACCAGGACAGGTTCGGCCATGTCTTCCTGATCTGCGCGACCGGACTCACCGGCGAGCAGATGCGCGACGCGCTCCGGCGGCGGCTCGGCAACCCGCCGGAGCCGGAGCGGGAGATCGTCCGCACCGAACTGGGCAGGATCAACCGCATCCGACTGGCCCGCCTCGCCGAAGGGACCGACCCGGCATGAGCACCGGCACCACCGCCTCGGTGTCCACCCACATCCTGGACACCAGCGTCGGCCGCCCCGCGGAGGGTGTCGCCGTCCTGCTCGCCGCCCGCGGCGGGCGCGCCGCCGACTGGCAGGCGCTCGGCGGCTCCGCGACCGACGCGGACGGGCGCTGCAAGGACCTGCCGGCCCTGCCGGAGGGAACGACCCACGTACGGCTCGACTTCGCCGTGGAGCCGTACTTCGGGCGGACCGCGGACGAGCGAGCCGGTGCGCGGCAGGATGCCCCCGCGCACCGGGGCGGCGGCGCGTTCTTCCCCGAGGTGACGATCACGTTCGCCGTGCAGCCCGGCGAGCACTACCACGTACCGCTGCTGCTCAACCCGTTCGGCTACTCCGTTTACCGAGGGAGCTAGCGCAAGATGACAGAAGTTTCCCGCCCCGGCCGCCCGGTGATGCTGGGTCAGAACCAGTACGGCAAGGCCGAGACCCGCGTCGTGAAGATCACGCGGGACGGCGCCACCCACCACATCAAGGACCTGAACGTCTCCGTCGCGCTCTCCGGCGACCTGGACGAGGCCCACTACTCCGGCTCGAACACCAACGTCCTGCCGACCGACACCACCAAGAACACGGTGTACGCGTTCGCCAAGGAGCACGGCATCGAGTCGGCCGAGCAGTTCGGCATCCACCTGGCGCGGCACTTCGTGACCAGCCAGGAGCCGATCAGCCAGGCCCGCATCCGGATCGAGGAGTACGCCTGGGACCGGATCGAGACCTCCGAGACCGCCCCCGGCACCGATGCCGGGCCCGGCGGCGCCGACCGGCCCCGGCACTCCTTCGTACGCCAGGGCCGGGAGACGCGACTCGCCCAGATCACCTACGACGGCTCGTCGTGGGAGGTCGTCTCGGGACTGAGGGACCTCACCGTCATGAACTCGACGAACTCGGAGTTCTGGGGGTACGTCAAGGACAAGTACACGACGCTGCCGGAGGCCCACGACCGCATCCTGGCCACCCGGGTCGCCGCCCGCTGGCGGTTCGGCTGGAGCGACGACGCGGCCCCGATGCCCGACTGGGAGACGTCGTACGCGGAGGTCCGCAGGCATCTGCTCCAGGCCTTCGCGGAGACGTACTCGTTCTCGCTCCAGCAGACCCTCTACCGGATGGGCGCGCGGATCATCGACAACCGCGCCGAGATCGACGAGGTCCGCTTCTCGCTCCCCAACCAGCACCACTTCCTCGTCGACCTGGCGCCGTTCGGCCTGAAGAACGACAACGAGGTCTACTTCGCGGCCGACCGCCCGTACGGCCTGATCGAGGCCACCGTGCTGCGCGACGGCTGCGAGCCGCGCATACCGGTGGACCTCACCAACCTCTGACGTCGGTCCCGGACCACGGCGCCCGGAGCCCCTAGGGTCCTGCCGTGCCCTCCCCTGAGCGAAAAGGACGAACCATGGCAGAAGCCGAGCGCATCGTCATCGACAACTGCGCGATCGCGACCGTGGACGCCGACGACACGGAACACCCCTCGGGACACGTGGTCATCGCGGGCAACCGCATCGAGGCGGTCGGTGCGGGCCGGGCCCCGGAGGGCCTGGAGAACGTCGTGCGCCGCATCGACGCCACCGGCCACCTGGTGACCCCCGGGCTGATCAACACCCATCACCACTTCTACCAGTGGATCACCCGCGGTCTGGCGACGGACCACAATCTCTTCAACTGGCTCGTCGCGCTGTACCCGACCTGGGCGCGCATCGACGAGACCATGGCCTACGCGGCCGCGCAGGGCTCGCTCGCGATGATGGCCCGCGGCGGCGTCACCACCGCCATGGACCACCACTACGTCTACCCCGAGAACTCGGGCGACCTGTCCGGCGCCATCATCAGGGCAGCCCGTGAGACGGGTGTCAGGTTCACCCTCGCCCGCGGCTCCATGGACCGCAGCGAGAAGGACGGCGGGCTGCCCCCGGACTTCGCCGTCGAGACCCTCGACGACGCGCTCGCCGCCACCGGGCGGACCGTCGACGAGTACCACGACGCCTCCTTCGACGCCATGACGCAGGTGGCCGTGGCGCCCTGCTCCCCCTTCTCGGTCTCCACCGAACTCATGCGCCAGGGTGCCGAGCTGGCCCGCGCCAAGGGCGTGCGCCTGCACACCCACGGCTCGGAGACGGTCGAGGAGGAGAAGTTCTGCCACGAGCTGTTCGGCATGGGCCCGACCGACTACTTCGAGTCCACCGGCTGGCTCGGCGAGGACGTGTGGATGGCGCACTGCGTCCACATGAACGACTCCGACATCGCCGCGTTCGCCCGTACGGGAACGGGGGTGGCGCACTGCCCGTCCTCCAACGCGCGGCTGGCGGCCGGCATCGCGCGGGTCCCGGACATGCTCGCGGCCGGTGTCCCGGTCGGTCTCGGCGTCGACGGCACCGCGTCCAACGAGTCCGGCGAACTCCACACCGAACTGCGCAACGCGCTGCTCATCAACCGCCTCGGCGCCCGTCGTGAGGCCGCCCTGAACGCCCGTCAGGCGCTGCGTCTGGGCACCTACGGCGGCGCCAGGGTCCTGGGCCGGGCGGCCGAGACGGGCTCGCTGGAGCCGGGCAAGCTGGCCGACCTGGTGCTGTGGAAGCTCGACACGCTCGCCCACTCCTCCATCGCCGACCCGGTGACCGCGCTGGTGTTCGGAGCCGCGGCCCCGGTCACCGCGTCGTTCGTCAACGGCCGTCAGATCGTGGCGGACGGACGGCTCCTGACCGTCGACGAGGACGCGATCGCCCGTTCCGCGCGGACCGAGGCCCAGCGCCTCGCGCGGATCACGGCCGAGGGCTGAGCCGGTCCGTCCGGCCCGCGGCGGGGGGGGGGGGTCGCCCCCAGCGGCCC
>NZ_JBEOWS010000024.1:0-51634 GCF_040296125.1 Streptomyces sp. NPDC002265
GTTCGTACCCGGGTCCGGCGGGGCGCGGCGGCTTGTCCGGGGCCTTCGCGGACTCAGGCCGACTGCCGTTCGCGGCCCACTTCGCGCATGCGGCCGAAGGAGTAGACGCAGCCGGCCAGGGCGAGGTCGGAGAGCAGCATGAAGCCGATGGCGTAGGAGCTCTTGGCGCTGTAGACGGCGCCCATGACGAGGGGCGGGACGAAGCCGCCGAGTCCGCCCATCGCGCCGACGATTCCGGTGACGCTGCCGACCTTCGGCGGCGGGGTGACCCGCGCGACCATGGCGAACACGCTGCCGCTGGTGGTGCCGAGACCGGCCGCCATCACCAGGAGGAAGATCGTTCCGCCCGGGACGAGCTGGGGCTCGAAGGCCTGGCAGACCGCCAGGAGCCCCACGAGGCCGAGGGCCCAGGCGGTGACGACGGCGGGGTGGACGCGGTCGGACAGCCAGCCGCCGATCGGCCGGAAGATCACGGTGATGAGCGCGAATCCGGCGGCCCGGGTACCGGCGTCGGTGGGCGACAGGCCGTACCAGGTCTTGAGGTACGTGGGCAGGTAGACGCCGAACGCGACGATGCCGCCGAACCCGATCGCGTACAGGGCCGCGAGCTCCCAGGTGACCCGCAGGCGCCCGGCGTCGCCCAGCCGCTTGCCCAGCGAGGTGGTGGGGACGACGCGGTCGGGACGGTCGGTGAGGAGGAAGAACTCCACGACGGCCATGACGGCCAGGGCGATGGCCAGCACCACGAACGGCAGGCTCTCGCCGTGCTTGTAGATACGGGGGGTGAAGTAGCCGGAGAGGGCGACGCCGCCCATGCCCGCGCCGAACACGCCGACGGCGAAGCCGCGACGGGCGGGCGGGAACCAGGAGTTGACGAGGGGGACGCCGATCGCGAAGGTCGTGCCGCCCAGGCCGAGGAAGAAGCCGACGACGAGGAGACCCGCGTAGGAGTCCTTCACGACGATCAGCAGCAGGACGGGCACGATGGTCAGCGCGCTGACGAGCGGGAACATGAGCTTCGCGCCGAGGCGGTCGGTGAGCGCGCCGACGGGCACCCGTCCGAGCGAGCCCACCAGTACGGGGACGGCGACCATCAGCGACTTCTCGAAGGAGCTCAGCGAGAGCTTCTCGCCCAGGGACGTCGCGAGCGGCGAGATCAGGTTCCACGCCCAGAAGGAGATGGCGAAGCCGATCGTGGCGACGACCAGGTTGCAGTAGGCGGCGCCGGGCACCGCGGGGCTCTCGGTGGTCCGAGGGGTCCGGGCCGTCCGGGCGGTCACTGCACACGCTCCCATCCGGGCCGCTCGGAACGGGTGCCGAGCTGACCGCGTTCACGGCTGCGATAGACGATGTAGGGGCGGAAGAGGTAGGGCACGGGGGCGCTGAACATGTGGATCAGCCGGGTGTAGGGGACGAGGGCGATGAGCAGGCACCCCACGACGACGTGGATCTGGTAGGTGACCGGCACGCCGTCCATCAGCGCGTGGTCCGGATGCAGGGTGAAGACACTGCGCAGCCACGGGGCGACGGTGGTGCGGTAGTCGTAGCCGTGGCCTCCCGCGTGGGTGAGTTTGGCGATCATGCCCAGCAGGATCGCGGCGAGCAGCACGACGTACATGAGCTTGTCGTTGCGGGTGGTGGCGAGGAAGACCGGCCCGTTGGTGCGGCGGCGGTAGATCAGCAGCGCGATGCCGGCGACGGTGGCCAGGCCCGCGAGCGTGCCGGTGTACAGGGACAGGTAGTGGTACGCGGACTCGCTCACCCCGAGCGCGCTGGTCCAGGAGTCGGGGACGAACAGTCCGACGAGGTGGCCGACGAGGACGAAGAGGATGCCGTAGTGGAACACCGGGGACGCGATCCGCAGCAGCCCGGACTCGTAGAGCTGCGAGGAGCGGGTGGTCCAGCCGAACTTGTCGTAGCGGTACCGCCAGATGATCCCGCCGACGAGCAGGACGATCGTGACGTACGGCATGGCTGTCCACAGGAGACTGTCGGCGAGGCTCATCGGGGGACGACCTCCAGCAGCGGGGTGCCGAACGGTGCGAGCCCCACGTCCTCGCGCGGCGGCCCCTTGCGTGCCATGGCCCGGGCGGCGGCACGGTCGCGCGGGGAGGCACCTGGCAGGGTGGCGACGAGCGCCCGCAGGACATCGGTCCAGGGGGACTCGGCGTCGGCGAGGGCGAGGCGCAGCAGTTCCAGCGCCGGGCGGTGCTCGCGCAGGAGGGTGTCGGTGCCGGTGAGGGCGCAGAACTCGCAGACGGCCGGGAGGAAGTCGGGGAGTTCGCCGGTGTCCGCGTACTCCCATCCGTGCTCCCGGTAGATCTCCTTGAAGCGCACCAGGGACCGGCCGCGGCGGCGGGTGTCGCCGTCGGTCCACCAGGTGAGGTACAGACAGCGGCGGCCCGAGAAGTCGAAGGTCCGGACGTAGTCCTGCCGGAGCCGTTCGGGGTCGGTGCTGCCCGCATGGTCGAGGAAGGCGCACAACTCGCTTCTGCCCGGCCCGGGTTGTTCGTCCAGGGCGGCACGCAGGACGCTCAGCCCGGCGTGGAACTCGCCGTCGGGGTAGACCAGGCAGCGGGCGGCCGCCGCGTGGACCACGGCGTGCGGGGTGGTCATCTCTCCTCCTCGTCTCGCTTGTCGTGCCTGTCGTGCCTGTCGTGCCTGTCGTTCTCGTCGTTCTCGGGTGAGGGCGGGGCGGCGCCGGGCTCTCCCGGTTTTCCGGGGAACAGGCCGGCGGGGTGGCCCCGGCCGTCCCAGTTGAGGAGGTTGACGCGGCTGTGGGCGGGGTCGGCGGGCGCGTCGGCGCTCTGGCGGTCGCGCAGGACGTGGAAGTTCTCCACGGACATCGGCCGCGGCCCGCCGGACCCTTCGCCGTAGGGGCCGGAGCCGACCGTGCCGGAGCCGCCCATACCGGGCCCGCCCGCGTAGTCGAGGCTGCACCCGTCGGGCAGGACGGACTCCTCCAGGCGCCGTGCGTCGCCGACGGCGGCGGTGGGGATCACGTACCGCTCCTCGTACTTGGCGAGGGCGAGCAGCCGGTACATCGCGTACATCTCCTCCCCCGACATGCCGACCGACCGGGCGGTCTCCTCGTCGACCGGGGCCGGCCCCGAGGTCTCGCCGGCGAGCAGCCCGGGGCGCATCGCGCCGCGCATGGCCGCGAGCTTCTCCAGCGAGGCGCGGACGGGAGCGGTGTCGCCCGCGGTGAACAGCTCGGCGAGGTACTCCAGGGGGATGCGCAGGGTGTCGATCGCGCCGAAGAGGTTGCCGGTGTCCTCGCCGTCGAAGCCGGTCTCGGTGAGGGCCTCGACGACCGGGGAGAGCGGTGGGATGTACCAGACCATCGGCATCGTGCGGTACTCCGGATGGAGCGGCAGCGCCACCTTGTACCTGCTGATGAGCGCGTGCACGGGTGAGCGGCGGGCCGCGTCGATCCAGTCCTGGGCGATACCGGCGCGTTCGGCCTCCCGGCGTACGACGGGGTCCTCGGGGTCCAGGAACACGCCGAGCTGGGCCTCGTACAGGTCGGTGTCCTCGGGGGCGGAGGCCGCTTCCAGGACCTTGTCGGCGTCGTAGAGCATGACGCCGAGGTAGCGCAGCCGTCCGACGCAGGTCTCCGAACAGACGGTGGGCAGGCCGACTTCGAGGCGCGGGTAGCACAGCGTGCACTTCTCGGCCTTGCCGGTGCGGTGGTTGAAGTAGACCTTCTTGTACGGGCAGCCGGTCACGCACATGCGCCAGCCCCGGCACTGGTCCTGGTCGACCAGCACGATGCCGTCCTCCTCGCGCTTGTACATCGCGCCGGACGGGCAGGAGGCCACGCAGGACGGGTTCAGGCAGTGTTCGCAGATCCGCGGCAGATAGAACATGAAGGTCTGCTCGAAGGCGAACCTGACCTTCTCGGAGGCCTGTTCACGGACCTTGGCCACCATCGGGTCGAGCGCGCCGTGCTCGCTGACGCCACCGAGGTTGTCGTCCCAGTTGGCGCTCCACTCGATCTCGAAGGGCTTGCCGCTGAGGAGCGAGCGCGGTGCGGCGACGGGGATGTCGTCGCCGAGGGGTGCGTCGGTGAGGTCGGCGTACTCGTACGTCCACGGCTCGTAGTAGTCGCTGATGGTGGGCAGTCTGGGGTTGGAGAAGATGTGGGCGAGCTTCGAGAACCTGCCGCCGCCCTTCAGCTTCAGCCGGCCGTTGCGGTTGAGCTCCCAGCCGCCCTTCCAGGTCTCCTGGTCCTCGTAGCGGCGCGGGTATCCCTGTCCGGGGCGGGTCTCGACGTTGTTGAACCACACGTACTCGACGCCGCCGCGGTTGGTCCACGCCTGTTTGCAGGTGACGGAGCAGGTGTGGCAGCCGATGCACTTGTCGAGGTTCATGACCATCGCGATCTGTGCCATGACGCGCATGTCAGTACTCCACCGGTTCGGTGCGGCGCCGGACGACCGTGATCTCGTCGCGCTGGTTGCCGGTCGGCCCCAGGTAGTTGAAGGCCCAGCTCAACTGGGCGTATCCGCCGATGAGATGGGTCGGCTTGAGCAGCAGCCGGGTGAGGGAGTTGTGGGTCCCGCCGCGCTTGCCGGTGGTCTGGGTCCTGGGGGTGGCGACGACCCGGTCCTGCGCGTGGTGCATGTACACCGTCCCCTGTGGCATGCGGTGGCTGACGACCGCGCGGGCCGCGACGACGCCGTTGCGGTTGACCGCCTCGATCCAGTCGTTGTCGCGTACGCCGATCGCCTCGGCGTCCTGCGGGGACATCCAGATGTTCTGGCCGCCGCGGGAGAGCGACAGCATGAGGAGGTTGTCCTGGTACTCGGAGTGGATGGACCACTTGCTGTGCGGGGTGAGGTAGCGGACGGTCACCTCCGCCCGGCCGTCGCCCCCGGTGGAGACCCGTTCGCCGAACAGCCGCCGCATGTCCAGCGGCGGCCGGTAGACGGGCAGCGCCTCGCCGAGTTCGTGGATCCAGTCGTGGTCGAGGAAGAAGTGCTGGCGGCCGGTGAGGGTGTGCCAGGGCTTGGCGTGCTCGGTGTTGAGGGTGAAGGCGGTGTAGCGGCGCCCGCCCGACTCGCTGCCGGACCACTCCGGGGAGGTGATGACCGGCACGGGGGCCGCCTGGGTGTCGGCGTACGTGATCCGCTTGCCCTCGTGCTCGGCGGCGAGGTGGGCCATCGGCTGTCCGGTGCGGCGCTCCAGGGTGCGGAAGCCCTGGGTGGCGAGGTGGCCGTTGGTGGTGCCGGACAGGGCGAGGATCGTGTTCGCCGCCTTGACGGCGGTGTCGAGGAGCGGCCGTCCCACCGCCGGTCCGGCCAGCCGCATGCCGTGCCGGTCGGCGAGCAGCCGCACCTCCTCCGCCACGTCGAACGCGATGCCCTTGACCGGCAGGCCGAGCTTCTCCGCCAGCGGGCCGAGGGTGGCCATCTTCTCGCCGATCGCACCGTAGTCCCGCTCCACGACGGTCAGTTGAGGCATGGTCCTGCCCGGTACGGGTTCGCACTCGCCCTTGCGCCAGTCCAGCGCGACGCCCCCGGGCTGTGCGGTCTCGCCCGGGGTGTCGTGCTGGAGGGCGGTGGCGACGAGGTCGCGGCGCACCCCCAGGTGCTTCGCCGCCATCGCGGAGAAGGCCTGGGCGAGGGCGTGGAAGGCGGCGAAGTCGGTACGGGCCTGCCAGGGCGGGTCGACGGCCGGGGTGAAGGAGTGGACGTAGGGGTGCATGTCGGTGCTGGACAGGTCGTGCTTCTCGTACCAGGTCGCGGCCGGCAGGACGATGTCCGACATGAGGGTGGAGGACGTCATGCGGAAGTCCAGTGACAGCAGCAGGTCGAGCTTTCCCTCGGGCGCCTTCTCGTGCCAGCGCACATCGCGCGGCCGCTCCCCGGGCCCGGCCTCCTGGGCGCCGAGCGAGGAGGTGGTGCCGAGCAGGTGCTTCTGGAAGTACTCGGCGCCCTTCGCCGACGAACCGAGGAGATTGGCCCGCCAAAGAGTCACGATCCGTGGCCAGTTGGCGGGCGCGTCCGGATCCTCTCCGGCGAACCCCAGTTTTCCTTCCCGGAGTTGGTTCACCGCGTATCCGACCGGGTCCTCGTCGCCCGCCTCGTCGCACAGGTCGAGCGGGTTGCGGTCGAACGTCGGGTAGGAGGGCATCCATCCCGAACGGGTCGCCTGGGCAAGGCAGTCGGCGGCCGCCATCCCGGCGAAGGCCCCGCTGCCGAGCGGGGAGGCGAGGGTGTCGGCGCGGTAGTGGTCGTAGCGCCACTGGTCGGTGTTCAGGAACCAGTAGGCGGTGCCGATCGCCTGGCGCGGCGGACGGGACCAGTCGGACGCGGCGGCGAGGGTGGCCCAGCCGGTCGCCGGGCGGCACTTCTCCTGGCCGACGTAGTGCGCCCAGCCGCCGCCGTTGCGGCCCTGGCAGCCGGTGAGCTGGAGCAGGGCGAGGAAGGCCCGGTAGATGGTCTCGGAGTGGAACCAGTGGTTCGTGCCGGCGCCCATGAGGATCATGCAGCGGCCCCGGGACCGCTCGGCGGTGTCCGCGAACTCCCGCGCGGTACGGACGGCCGCCGCGGCCGGGACGGACGTGTGGACCTCCTGCCAGGCCGGGGTGCAGGGGACGGAGGCGTCGTCGTACCCCTTCGGCCAGGTGCCGGGCAGTCCGAGGCGGCCGACGCCGTACTGGGCGAGCAGCAGGTCGTAGACGGTCGTCACCAGACGGCCGCCGACCCGGACGGCAGGGACGCCGGCGACCCGGACCGCCCCGCTGCCCTGGCCGTGCGGCCCGCCGTCGGTGTCGAAGCGGGGCAGCAGCACCTCGGCCGGGACGGCTCCGCCCCGGCCGTACAGGGAGAGCCGGGGCTCCAGGTCCCCGAGTTCCAGGTTCCACCGGCCCTCGCCCGACTCGGTCCAGCGGAAGCCGAGCGAACCGCCGGGGACCTCCGGGCGGCCGGTCCGGTCGTCGAGGACGACGGTCTTCCACTCCGCGCCCTCCGCGGTGTCGCCGAGGTCGCGGGCACGCAGGAACTTGTCCGGGACGTGCCCGCCGTCGTGCTCCCGCAGGGTGACCAGGAACGGCAGGTCGGTGAAGCGCCGGACGTAGTCCGTGAAGAACGGCACCTGCCGGTCGACGAAGAACTCCTTGAGCACGACATGGCCCATCGCGAGGGCGAGCGCTCCGTCGGTGCCGGGGTGGGGGTGCAGCCACTCGTCGGCGAACTTCGTGTTGTCGGCGTAGTCCGGGGAGACGACCACGACCTTCTGGCCGCGGTAGCGCGCCTCGGCCATCCAGTGCGCGTCCGGGGTGCGGGTGACCGGGACGTTGCTGCCCCACATCATCAGGTACGCGGCGTCCCACCAGTCCCCCGACTCGGGGACGTCGGTCTGGTCGCCGAAGACCTGCGGGGAGGCGACCGGCAGATCGGCGTACCAGTCGTAGAACGACAGCATGGGAGCGCCGATGAGCGAGTGGAACCGGGCCCCGGCGGCGTGCGAGACCATCGACATCGCGGGGATCGGCGAGAAGCCCGCGATGCGGTCGGGCCCATGGGCCTTGATGGTGTGGACGTGCGCGGCGGCGGCCAGCTCCACCGCCTCGTCCCAGCTCGCCCGCACCAGACCGCCCTTGCCGCGCGCCCGCTGGTAGCGGCGGCGGCGCTCGGGGTCGGCCTGGATGTCGGCCCACGCGGTGACGGGGTCGCCGGTGCGCGCCTTCGCCTCCCGGTACATCTCCAGCAGCACGCCGCGGACGTACGGGTAGCGCACCCGGGTCGGCGAGTACGTGTACCAGGAGAAGGCGGCCCCGCGCGGGCAGCCGCGCGGCTCGTACTCGGGGCGGTCCGGGCCGACGCTCGGATAGTCCGTCTCCTGGGTCTCCCAGGTGATGATGCCGTCCTTGACGTACACCTTCCACCGGCAGGAACCGGTGCAGTTGACGCCGTGCGTGGAGCGCACGACCTTGTCGTGGCTCCACCGGTCCCGGTAGAAGACGTCACCGCTGCGCCCGCCCTCCTTGGAAAGGGTGCGCAGATCGGCGGAGGTCTCACCCCGCCGGAAGAACCGCCCGGTACGCAGCAGCAGGTCACTGGCCCTGCCGTCCATCCCGCCGGCGCCCGGGGTCTTGGTCGCGGGCACGGATGCTCCTCTCGGCCGGTGCCACCCCAGCGCACCACCGCCGCACGGTGTCCGCACGCGCGCGGAGCCGAAAGGGTGATCACCGCGCGGGCGGAGAGGCGGCTGCCGTCGGCGGATCGGCATCGTCCGTCCCGGGGACGTCCGAGAGTTGTCCTGGTGCTGTCACGCTTCGCGGCGGACTGTTCCGCTCGGTGCGCCGCGCGCGCATGGTCTTCTCAGGCGAGGGCGACGACAGCGCCGCCGACACTCCTCGCGTCCCAGGTGGAGGTGCACCATGTGTTCACACCGGTCCTCGTGCCCGTCCGCGGACGCCGCCGCGCACATCGTCTCGGCCCATCCCGAGCAGGGCTGGAGCCTGCTGTGCAACGGCGCGATCGTCTTCGACGACAGCGGCGAACTGCTCCCCGACGGCAGCGTGATCGCACCCCACCGGGTGTTCGCCGACGACTTGACCGTGGCGGCCTGATCCACGCCGGTCTCCGGTCTCCGTCGCCCCTACGGCGCTACACCAGCACGGCGAAGCCGTCGAGTTCGACCAGCGCCTGTTCGTCCCACAGCCGCACGGCGCCTACGACGGCCATCGCCGGGTAGTCGCGTCCGGCCAACCGCCTCCAGATGCGCCCGAGTTCGGGGGCGCGGGCGCGGTAGTCGGCGAGGTCCGTGGTGTACACGGTGACCCTCGCCAGGTCGGCGGGGGTGCCGCCGGCGGCCTTGAGCGCGGTCAGCAGGTTGGTGAGCGCCCGCTCGAACTGCTCGGGCAGGTCCGCGCCGACGACCGTGCCGCCCGGGTCCAGCGCGGTCTGGCCGGCCAGGAAGACCAGGCGCGACCCGGTGGCGACGACGGCGTGCGAAAAGCCGGTCGGCGGGGACAGTTCGGGCGGATTGACGCGCTCGGCGGTCACTGCACCTCCAGTTGGGCGTACAACTCCTTGGCGATGATGCCTCGTTGGACCTCGCTCGCGCCCTCGTAGACGCGCGGGGCGCGCACCTCGCGGTAGAGGTGCTCCAGCAGGTGGCCGCGCTCCAGCGCCCGTGCGCCGTGCAGCTGGACGGCCGTGTCGACGACGTACTGGGCGGTCTCGGTGGCGAGCAGTTTCGCCATGGCGGCACGCCGGGGGATGTCCGGGGCGCCTTCGTCGTACGCCGTCGCCGCCGCGTACACCATCAGGCGGGCCGCCTCCGTGCGCAGCGCCATCTCGGCGACCTGGTGGGCGACGGTCTGAAGGTCTCTCAGTTTGCCGCCGAAGGCGTCCCGTCGGGCCGTGTGCAGCACGGTCGCGTCCAGGGCGGCCTGGGCCATGCCGACGGCGAAGGCACCGACGCTGGGCCGGAACAGGTTCAGGGTGTCCATGGCGACCCGGAAGCCGCGGTCGGTCCCGCCGAGCACGTCGTCCGCGGTGACGGGTACGGCGTCGAAGCCGAGGGCGCCGATGGCGTGCGGGGAGATCATGTCCAGGGCGGTTCCGGTGAGGCCGGGGCGGTCGGCGGGGACGAGGAACGCGGTCACGCCGCGGGCGCCCGCGCCGGGGGTGGTGCGGGCGAAGACGGTGTAGAAGTCGGCTTCGGGGGCGTTGGAGATCCAGCACTTCTCGCCGGTGAGCCGCCAGCCGGAGGAACCGTCGGGCTCGGCGGCGAGCGCGGCGCCGTCCCGCACGGCACCGTGCCTCGCATCGCCGTCCCGCGCATCGCCGTCCCGCACGGCACCGTGCCTCGCACCGCCGTCCCGCGCATCACCGTCCCGGGCATCACCGTCCCGCGTGCCCCCGTCCGGCACAGCACCGCCCCGCACATCGCCGCCCCGCGCATCGCCGTCCCGCGCATCACCGTGCCGCGCGCCGCCGTCCCGCACGCCGCCGAGCCTCGCGCCGCCGTCCCGCGCATCACCGCCCCGCGCGCCGCCGTCCGGCACAGCACCGCCCCGCACATCGCCGTCCCGCGCATCACCGCCCCGCGTGCCGCCGTCCCGCACGCCGCCGAGCCTCGCGCCGCCGTCCCACGCATCACCGCCCCGCGCATCACCGCCCCGCGTGCCCCCGCCGGAGGCGGCCACCGCGCCCACCTCGGCGGGTTCCGTCGGCCGGGGCGACGCCGTCGCGCGCGCCCCGACCCGTTCCGCCCGCAGGGCCGTCGCCATCGCGGTCGTACCGACCGGTTCCGCCCGCAGGGCCAGCGCCGCCGCGTCCGAGCCCGCGCCGGGCTCGCTCAGCGCGAACGCGGCCACCGCGCTGCCGTCGGCCACCCGGGGCAGCCAGCGCTCGCGCTGGGCGGGGGTGCCGTGGGCGTGCACCGGGTGGGCACCCAGGCCCTGGAGGGCGAGGGCCGTCTCGGCCTCGGTGCAGGCGTACGCCAGGGACTCCCGCAGCAGACAGAGGTCGAGCGCGCCGGCGGTGAACAGGCGGGCCAGCAGGCCCAGTCGGCCGAGCTCCGCGACGAGCGGCCGGTTGACGCGCCCCGGCTCACCCCGGTCGGCGATCGGACGCAGCCGTTCGGCGGCCAGGGCGCGCAGTTCGGCACATCGGACGGTATGTTCCGGTTCGAGCGCGAATGCGGGCATCGCCGGTCCTCTCTCCTGACCTGTACGGCCACTCCCACCCCCGACGGTATCGCGTACCGTTGACTGTCGTCACCAAGGCGATACGCTCCTTGCGCGAGCCCAAACGACGCCCACGACGGCAAGGGGGCGAACCGCCCATGGCCGGCCCGATCCACTCCGCGCACGTCGACACCTTCGCGCGCGACCATCTCCCGCCGCCCGAGCAGTGGCCCGAACTCCACTTCGACCTGCCGGAGCTGTGCTACCCCGAACGGCTGAACTGCGCCGCCGAGCTCCTGAACCACGCCGACCCCGGCCGCCCGGTGTTCCGCACCCCCACCGCCGGGACCTGGACCTACGGGGAGCTGCGCACCCGGGTGGACCGTCTCGCCCATCTGCTCACCGGTGACCTCGGCGTCGTCCCCGGCAACCGCGTCCTGCTGCGCGGCCCCACCACGCCGTGGCTGGCCGCCTGCTGGCTGGCGGTGCTGAAGGCGGGCGCGGTCGCCGTCACGGTGCTGGCACAGCAACGCCCGCACGAGCTGCGCACGATGTGCGAGATCGCGCAGGTCCGGCACGCGCTGTGCGACATCCGGGCCGTCGACGACCTGGCCAAGGCGGAGGTGCCGGGCCTGCGGATCACGACGTACGGCGGTGACGGGCTCGACGACCTGCTCAACCGCCCGGCGCCCGGCACCCCGTACCGGGCCGTGGACACGGCGGCCGACGACGTCGCGCTGATCGCCTTCACCTCCGGCACCACCGGCCGCCCCAAGGGCTGCATGCACTTCCACCGGGACGTCCTTGCCGTCGCGGACACCTTCTCCCGGCAGATCCTCCAGCCCCGACCGGAGGACGTCTTCGCGGGCAGTCCCCCGCTCGGCTTCACCTTCGGGCTGGGCGGTCTCGTGGTCTTCCCGATGCGGGCCGGCGCCAGCACCCTGCTGCTCGAACAGGCCGCCCCCCGGCAGCTGTTGCCCGCGATCGCCGAGCACCGGGTCTCCGTGCTGTTCACCGCGCCGACCGCGTACCGCGCGATGCTCGCCGAGCTGGACGGGCACGACGTGTCGTCGCTGCGCCGCTGTGTCTCCGCGGGCGAGAACCTGCCCGTGGCCACCTGGCGGGCCTGGCACGAGCGGACCGGGCTGCGGGTCATCAACGGCATCGGCGCCACCGAGCTGCTGCACATCTTCATCTCGGCCGCTGACGAGCACATCCGGCCCGGCACGACCGGGGTGCCGGTGCCGGGCTGGCACGCGCGCGTGCAGGACGGGAGCGGGAACCCGGTGCCCGACGGGGAGCCCGGACTGCTGGCGGTGCGCGGCCCGGTCGGCTGCCGCTACCTCGCCGACCCGCGGCAGCGGGAGTACGTGCGCGACGGCTGGAACATCACCGGCGACACCTATGTCCGCGACCCCGACGGCTACTTCCGCTATGTCGCCCGCGCCGACGACATGATCATCTCGGCCGGGTACAACATCGCTGGACCGGAGGTCGAGGACGCGCTGCTGCGCCATCCGGACGTCGTCGAGGCCGCGGTGGTCGGGCGGCCCGACGAGGCGCGCGGACAGGTCGTGGTGGCGTACGCCGTGCTGCGGGAGGGCGCACGGGCGGACGCGGAGGCGCTGCGCGCCTTCGTCAGGGAGGAACTGGCCCCGTACAAGTGTCCGCGCGAGATCGTCTTCCTGGACGCGCTGCCGCGCACGGCGACCGGCAAGCTCCAGCGCTTCCGCCTGCGCACCGAGGGTGACCAGCAGTGATGCACCCGATGGTGCCCCGCGACGGCCGCGACGACCTAAGATGATCAACGTGTCCGAGCAGCACGCCCCCCGGTCCCTCATCGTCACGCTCTACGGCGCGTACGGCCGCTTCATGCCCGGCCCGATGCCCGTCGCCGAGCTGATCAGACTGCTGGCCGCGGTCGGCGTGGACGCGCCCTCCGTGCGGTCGTCGGTGTCCCGGCTCAAGCGGCGCGGTCTGCTGCTGCCGGCCCGTACGGAGCAGGGCTCGGCCGGGTACGAGCTGTCCCCGGAGGCCCGGCAGATGCTGGAGGACGGCGACCGCCGGATCTACGCCACGGCCCCGCCGGCCGACGAGGGCTGGGTGCTGGCCGTGTTCTCCGTACCGGAGTCGGAGCGGCAGAAGCGGCACGTCCTGCGCTCCCGGCTGGCCGGTCTCGGCTTCGGCACCGCCGCGCCGGGCGTGTGGATCGCCCCGGCCCGGCTGCACGAGGAGGCCCGGCACACGCTCCGGCGGCTGCACCTCGATCCGTACGTCGACTTCTTCCGCGGTGAGCACCTGGGCTTCGCGCCCACCGTCGAGGCGGTCTCCCGCTGGTGGGACCTGGCGGCGATCGCCAAGGAGCACGAGGAGTACCTCGACCGGCACGCGCGCGTGCTGCACGACTGGGAGCGCCGGGCGGAGGCCCCGCCCGAGGCGGCCTACCGCGACTATCTGCTCGCCCTGGACTCCTGGCGCCGGCTGCCCTACACCGACCCCGGACTGCCCGTGCGGCTGCTTCCCGCGGACTGGCCGGGCGAGCGCTCGGCGGCGGTGTTCCGGGAGCTGCACGCCCGGCTGCGGGACACGGGCGCGGAGTTCGTGGGTCTCTGACCGGCCGGAGGCCGCGCACCGCCGCAAGAAGGTCCGCGGCGACGACGGGCTCCGCCGCCTCCCGGCCCGCCGCCGCCCGGTGTTCCGTACCTCCTCAAGTACCCAGCGACAGACGGGGCTTGGGGGCGTCCGTGCGTCCGGTCCGCGGGGGCCGGCTGCCCGCGCGGTAGGGGTCGGGCCAGGCGACGCCCGGACCCTCGTACCCCTGCTCGGCGGCGGCGTGCAACGTCCAGTGCGGATCGTAGAGATGCGGGCGGGCCAGCGCGACGAGGTCCGTACGCCCGGCCAGGATCAGGGAGTTGACGTCGTCCCAGGAGGAGATCGCGCCGACCGCGATCACCGGGATGCCGACCTCGTGCCGGATCCGGTCGGCGAACGGTGTCTGGTACGACCGCCCGAAGTCCGGCTCCTCCTCGGCCACCACCTGGCCGGTCGACACGTCGATCGCGTCGGCGCCGTGCGCGGCGAAGGCGCGGGCGATCTCGACCGCGTCCTCGGCCGTGGTGCCGCCCTCGGCCCAGTCGGTGGCCGAGATGCGTACGGTCATGGGCCGTTCCTCGGGCCACACCCCGCGTACGGCGTCGAAGACCTCCAGGGGGAACCGCAGCCGCTTCGCGAGCGAGCCGCCGTAGGCGTCGGTGCGCCGGTTGGTCAGCGGGGAGAGGAACCCCGAGAGCAGATAGCCGTGGGCGCAGTGCAGTTCGAGCAGGTCGAAGCCGGCCCGGGCGGCACGCCAGGTGGCCGCCGTGAACTGCTCACGGATGTCGGTGAGTTGCGCGCGGGAGAGCTGGCGCGGGGTCTGGCCGTCCGGCCGGTACGGCAGCGGCGAGGCGGCCACGAGCGGCCAGTTGCCCTCGGGCAGCGACTGGTCGATGCCCTCCCACATCAGCCGGGTGGAGCCCTTGCGGCCGCTGTGGCCGAGCTGCACCCCGATGGCGGCGCCCGGCGAGCGCGTGTGCACGAAGTCGGTGATCCGCCGCCAGGCCTCGGCCTGCCGGCCGGTGTAGAGGCCGGTGCAGCCGGGGGTGATCCGGCCCGTCTCGCTCACGCACACCATCTCGGTCATCACCAGCCCCGCCCCGCCCAGCGCCCGGGCGCCCAGGTGGACCAGGTGGAAGTCGCCCGGCACGCCGTCGACCGCCGAGTACATGTCCATGGGGGACACGACGACCCGGTTGGGCAGGGTCAGACCGCGCAGCCGGAAGGGGGTGAACATCGGGGGTGTGCCGGGCGGGCAGCCGAACTCGCGCTCCACGGAATCGGTGAAGTGGGCGTCGCGCAGCCGCAGGTTGTCGTGGGTGACCCGGCGGCTGCGGGTGAGCAGGTTGAAGGCGAACTGGCGGGGCCGCTGGCCGAGGTACAGGCCGACGTTCTCGAACCACTCCAGGCTGGCGCGGGCGGCGCGCTGGGTGGAGGCGACGACGGGCTTGCGCTCCTGCTCGTAGGCGGCGAGGGCCGCTGCCGTCGTGTCCTGTTCGGTCAGGCAGGCCGCCAGGGCCAGGGCGTCCTCGACGGCCAGTTTGGTGCCGGAGCCGATGGAGAAGTGGGCGGTGTGGGCGGCGTCGCCGAGGAGGACGACGTTGCCGTGCGACCAGCGCTCGTTGACCACCGTACGGAAGGCGGTCCACAGGGAGTTGCGCGAACGCAGCGGCCGGCCGCCGAGCGCTTCGGAGAAGATCTTGGCGCAGCGCTCGACCGACTCGCCCTCGCCGAGTTCGCCGAAGCCGGCCGCCCGCCACACCTCTTCGCGCATCTCCACGATGACCGTCGAGGCGTCGGGCGAGTAGGGGTAGCCGTGCAGCTGCATCACGCCGTGCTCGGTCTCGGCGACCTCGAAGCGGAAGGCGTCGAAGGCGAAGTCCGCGGCGAGCCAGATGTAACGGCAGCGGTGGCCGGTCAGGCTGGGCCGGAAGACGTCGGCGTAGGCCTCGCGGGTGGTGCTGTGCACGCCGTCGGCGGCGACGACGAGGTCGTACGCCTGCGCCAGCCGGGCCGGGTCGGGCGCCTCGGTGCGAAAGCGCAGCTCCACGCCGAGCGAGCGGCACCGCTCGTGCAGGATCTCCAGCAGCCGGCGCCGGCCCAGTGCGGCGAAGCCGTGGCCGCCCGAGCGGTGGCGCACGCCCCGGTGCACGATGTCGATGTCGTCCCAGCGTACGAACTCGGCCTTGAGCGCCTCGTGGACCACCGGGTCCGCGTGCTCGATGCCGCCGAGCGTCTCGTCGGACAGCACGACCCCGAAGCCGAAGGTGTCGTCGGGGGCGTTGCGCTCCCACACGGTGATCTCCCGGGTGGGGTCGAGGCGTTTGAGCAGGGCCGCCGTGTACAGGCCGCCGGGCCCGCCGCCGACGACGGCGACCTTGCGGACCGGCCCGGCCGTCCCGCCCCTCGCCTCGGCGGTCTCCCTTCCGATGGCCTCGCCGGACACCCCGCGAGGCGTCGCGTCGGCCGTTTCGCGCGTCATCGCGGTGCTCACCTGCCGCGCCACTTCGGAGCGCGCTTCTCGGTGAAGGCCGCGTGGAACTCGGCGTAGTCCTCGCCGTTCATCAGCAGGGCCTGGGTCGAGGCGTCCAGCTCCACCGCCGCCGCCAGCGGCATGTCCAGTTCCGCGGTGAGCAGTGCCTTCGTCTGGGCGTGGGCGAGGGCGGGGCCGTCGGCCAGCCGGCGGGCCAGCGCGTGGGCGGCCTCGGCCGTGCGGCCCTCCTCCGTCAGCTCGCTGATCAGGCCGATCCGCTCGGCCTCGGGTGCGCGCACCGGCTCGCCCAGCATCAGCAGCCGGGTCGCGTGTCCGAGGCCGACGATCCTGGGCAGCAGATAGGCCGCGCCCATGTCGCCGCCGGACAGGCCGACACGGGTGAAGAGGAAGGCGAAGCGAGCGGAGGGGTCGGCGATGCGGAAGTCCGCGGCGAGCGCGAGCACCGCTCCCGCCCCGGCCGCCACCCCGTGCACCGCCGCGATCACCGGGAACGGGCACTCCCGTACGGCCCGGACGACCTGCCCGGTCATCCGGTTGAAGTCGAGGAGCTGGGCGGTGTCCATCGCCAGGGTGGCGCCGATGATCTCGTCGACGTCGCCGCCGGAGCAGAAGCCGCGCCCCTCACCGGCCAGCACCAGCGCCCGTACCGACCGCTCCCGGGACAGCTCCGCGAGCAGGTCGCGCAGGTCGGCGTAGGCGCCGAAGGTGAGTGCGTTGAGCTTGTCGGGGCGGGAGAGGGTGACGGTGGCGACGCCGTCGGCGTGCTCGACGCGCAGATGCCGCCAGTCCGGGGTGCGGGCGGCGGAGCCGGTGAAGGGACTCATGGGGCGGCCTCCTCGGGCGGGAGCGCGGGCACTGCCTGTCCGGTCTCTACCTCATGAAGTTATCACCGATATCTGACTGCCGTCACGAGTGCGCGATAGCCCGATGTGGTGTCACCGTGTGACCGGATGCCGCCTCGTCCGTCACAACCGTCACGGTGGTCACAGGGAATCAATAGCGCGGTAACAATCGGGGCAGTCGTGGGAGACCGGGGGCCGGTCCGGGTAAGCCGCTCGTTGTCGGGGCGCTGGCCCCGGGCGACGCCCGTCGTACGTACCTGACGGAGGGCGCCGTACCATTCCTGAGGATTGAAAGCAGGCCGGCCTGATGTCGATCACGAGGTGGCCTGCGCCATGAACGGACTCGCCTTGCAAGAACGCCCTTCCGCCTCCGCCTCCTGGCGCATCGCGCTGCCGCACACCGCCGCGGCCGTGCCGGTGGCCCGCGCCCTGGTCCGTACGGCGCTGGCCGAGGCGCCGCACGGCGCGGACAGCGACACGGCGGAGCTGCTCACCGCCGAGCTGGTGGCGAACGCCGTGGAGCACACCGCCGGGTCCGCTCCGATAGAGCTGGTGGTGGAGCTGCGGCCGTCCGGCTGCCAGGTCGAGGTGCACGATCCCGACCCGGCGCCGCCGCGGGATCTCACCCGGCCCGGCGTCGCGGCACCGGACCCGTGGCAGGAGCACGGGCGCGGTCTGCTGCTGATCCGCGCCCTGAGCTCGTCCTGCGGTCACCGCCCCACCGACTCCGGCAAGGCGGTCTGGTTCCGCCTGGCTACCGTGCCGCCTCAACGACGTCCGCGGTGACGTCGGCCGCCGGCCCGCCGATCGGCACGACCTCCGCGGCCTCCGTGGCCGCGGGGGCCGCCGCGGTCGTGGCCAGCCGGGAGTGCCGGCGGCCGTAGGCGGCGTACACGGCGAGTCCGGCCGCGAGGAACGCGGCGAACTGGAGCCAGGTCGTCCAGCCCGTCTCGTACATCAGGTAGAGGCAGAAGCCGATGCCGAGCAGGGGCGCGACGGGGTAGAGCGGGACCCGGAAGGTGCGCTTGAGGCCCGGCTCGCGGCGGCGCAGCGCGAGAACCGCCAGGTTGACGACGGCCATCACGGCCAGGGTGCCGATGGTGCACAGGTTGACCACCGCGTCCAGCGAGGCGAAGGCCGCCGGGATCGCGAACACGACCGCGATGATCAGGGTGCCGGCCACGGGGGTCGAGGTCCGGGGCGACACCTTCTCGAAGACGCGCGGGACGAGCCCGTCCCGGGACATCGACATCAGGATGCGGCTCTGGCCGTACATCACCGCGAGCACGACCGAGGCGATGGCGACGACCGCGCCGAAGGCGATGACGGCGCCGCCGACCGTGGAGCCGGTGACCTCGTTGACGACGTACGACAGCGCGGCGGGCCGGCCGCCCACCTCGCCGGCGCCGATCGCGCCGATCGCGGCCAGGGCGACCGCGCAGTACAGCAGGGTCACCACGCCCATGCAGACGAGGATCGCCACCGGGATGTCCCGGCGGGGGTTCTTCGCCTCCTCGCCGGCCGTGGTGATCGCGTCGAAGCCGATGTAGGAGAAGAAGGCGGCCGTCGTGCCCGCGCCGATACCACCGAGCCCGGCCGGGGAGAACGGGGTGAGGTTGCCGTCCTTGAAGGCGCTGTAGCCGATGACGCAGAACGCGAGCAGGATGGTGAGCTTGACCGCGGCCATGGCGGCGGTGGCCCGGGCGCTCTCGCGCACCCCGCGCACCAGCAGCACACAGGCCATCGCGATGACGATCACGGCGGGCAGGTTGACGACCCCGCCGTCGCCCGGCCCGGCGGACAACGCGGCGGGGAGCTGGTGGCCGAACAGGCTGTCGAGCAGTTCGTTGACGTACTGGCTCCAGCCGACCGCGACGGCCGAGATGGAGATGCCGTACTCCAGCAGCAGGCACCAGCCGACCAGGAAGGCGGTGGTCTCGCCGAGTCCGGCGTAGGCGAAGGAGTACGACGACCCGGAGACCGGGATCGCGCCGCCCAGCTCGGCGAACGACAGCGCGGTGAACACGCAGGTGATCGCGGCGAGCACGAAGGAGACGACGACGGCCGGTCCAGCCTGTGCCACCGAGTCGGAGAGCCCGACGAAGATGCCGGTGCCGACGATCGCGCCCACACCGAAGCAGATGAGCTGGAAGAGGCCCATGGTGCGCTTGAGGCCGTGGCCCGCGCGGTCGGCGCCGGATTCGGCGACGAGGAGGGCAGGGGACTTGATGCGAAGCTTGGTCGCGGGAGCGGGCATGCGGGTGGTGCTCGTTTCTGGTGGTGCGGGTGCGACCGCAGGGGTGCCCCCCACCCGGCCGGACCGGGAGTTCGGGGGAGGTCGCGCGACGGCCACGGAAGGGGTGATTCCGGGCCGCCGGTCAGAATAGGGGCAGATGAGCCGGGGGGCGATGACGGGCGCCACAGGCCCTGGGACGGGTCCTAGCGGGCGAGGGTCGCGACCAGGATCGCCTTGATGGTGTGCAGCCGGTTCTCGGCCTCGTCGAAGACGACGGAGTGCTCCGACTCGAAGACCTCGTCGCTCACCTCCAGGTACTCCAGGCCGTGCCGCTCGTGGATGTCGCGCCCGACCTGGGTGCCCAGGTCGTGGAACGCGGGCAGGCAGTGCAGGAACCTCACGTCGGGGTTGCCGGTGGCGCGCAGCACGTCCATCGTCACGGCGTACGGGGCGAGGGCCTCGATCCGCTCGTCCCAGACCTCCTTGGGCTCGCCCATGGAGACCCACACGTCGGTGGCGACGAAGTCGGCGCCCGCGACGCCCTCCGGGACGTCCTCGGTGAGGGTGACCCGGGCACCGCTGGCGTCGGCCAGCTCACGGGCCCGGTCGACGATCTCCTGGGCGGGCCAGTACGCCTTCGGCGCGACGATCCGTACGTCCATGCCGAGCAGGGCGCCGGTGATCAGATAGGAGTTGCCCATGTTGAAGCGGGCGTCGCCGAGGTAGGCGAAGGCGATCTCCGTCAGGGGCTTGCTGCTGTGCTCCGTCATGGTCAGCACGTCGGCGAGCATCTGGGTGGGGTGCCAGTCGTCGGTGAGGCCGTTGTAGACGGGCACGCCGGCGTACCTCGCCAGTTCCTCGACCCCGGCCTGGCTGTCGCCCCGGTACTGGATCGCGTCGAACATGCGGCCGAGGACGCGCGCGGTGTCCCGTACGGACTCCTTGTGGCCCATCTGCGAGCCGGACGGGTCGAGATAGGTCGTCGAGGCGCCCTGGTCGGCGGCCGCGACCTCGAACGCGCAGCGGGTGCGCGTCGAGGTCTTCGCGAAGATCAGCGCGATGTTCCGGCCCTGGAGGTACCGCGTCTCGGCCCCGGCCTTCTTGGCGGCCTTCAGCTCGGCGGACAGCTCGATCAGACCGCGGAACTCGTCCTCGGTGAAGTCCAGCTCCTTGAGGAAGTGGCGGCCGGCGAGGGCGGTCGGGACTGTCGCCATGGGGGCGCTCCAACGGGTGCGGGGGCAGGGACAGGGACGGATGGAATTCTATACGAAATTCAGCATTTCTATACACACCCTGTTCCGCACCCTGTCACGCCCCCGCTCCACCCCGCCCGCGCCCCCCTTCCCACGCCTCCTCCGTACGGCTATACGGCGTCCCGCTCCACCGGGCAGCTCATGCAGCGCGGACCGCCCCTGCCCCGCCCCAGCTCGCTGCCCGGGATCTCGATCACCTCGAGCCCCTGTTTGCGCAGATGGGTGTTGGTGGTGGCGTTGCGCTCGTAGGCGACGACCACACCCGGCTCGACGGCGAGGACGTTGCAGCCGTCGTCCCACTGCTCGCGTTCGGCGGCGTGCACGTCCTGGGTGGCGGTCAGCACCCGGATCTCGCTCAGCCCGAGGGCGGCGGCGATCGCCCGGTGCATGTGCTCGGGCGGATGGTCGGTGACCTTCACCTCCTTCTCGCCGGAGCCCGGTTCGATGGTGTACGAGCGGAGCATGCCGAGTCCGGCGTACTGGGTGAAGGTGTCGCCGTCGACCATGGTCATCACGGTGTCGAGATGCATGAAGGCGCGCCGCTTCGGCAGGTCGAGCGCCACGATCGTGCGGGCGGAGCCGGCGGCGAACAGCTTGTGCGCGAGCATCTCCACGGCCTGGGGTGTGGTGCGCTCGCTCATGCCGATGAGCACGGCGCCGTTGCCGATCACCAGGACGTCCCCGCCCTCGATGGTGGAGGGATAGTCGGCCTGCCCCTCGGACCACAGATGGAACCCCTCGTCGCGGAAGAGCGGGTGGTGCCGGTAGATCGCCTCGAAGTGGACGGTCTCGCGCTGCCGGGCCGGCCAGCGCATGGCGTTGATGGAGACGCCGTCGTAGATCCAGGCGGAGGTGTCCCGGGTGAACAGGTGATTGGGCAGCGGGCCGAGCAGGAAGTCGTCCAGCTCCATGGCGTGGAAGCGCACGGAGGCCGGCTCCTGGTGCGCCTGGAGGAACTCCCGTTTGGTCGCCCCGCCGACGAGGGCCTCGGCCAGCTCGCGGGCGGGCAGGGTCGCGTAGGCGGCGCGCAGATGGTCGGTGGCGAGCGGGCCGTACTCCTTCTCGTCGAAGACGCGGTCCAGGACCAGCTCCCGGGCCTGCGGGATCGCCAGGGTCTCGGCGAGCAGGTCACCGAAGAGATGGACGGCCACCCCGCGGTCGCGCAGCACGTCCGCGAACCCGTCGTGCTCGGCGCGCGCCCGGCGCACCCACAGCACGTCGTCGAAGAGGAGGGCGTCCTTGTTGCTGGGGGTGAGCCTCTTGAGCTCTAGATCCGGCCGGTGCAGGATGACGCGGCGCAGCCGTCCGGTCTCGGAGTCGACATGGAATCCCATGCCTCCATCCTGACCATCGCGGGCCGCCCTGACCCTCCCCTCCCCCAATTCCCCTCCCCTTCTTCTCGTCCCCTTGACGATAAACAGCCTCTCCGTTATCGTCTCGATGACGAGAAAACGGGAGGGGATCGACCATGGCCGACATCACCCGGCGCCTGGGCTGGCGCCATCTGCGCGGCGCGCCGACGGCGCACATCCGGTACCACCGCTCGGGCAGGCCCGTGCACGACGGCCCTGGACTCAGCTTCTGGTTCCGGCCGCTGACGGCCGCGATATCCGAGATCCCGGTCGACGACCGGGAACTGGCCATGACGTTCCACGCCCGCACCTCCGACTTCCAGGACGTCGCGGTCCAGGCGACCGTCACCTACCGGATCGGCGACCCGGCCGTCGCGGCCGCCCGCCTGGACTTCTCGATCGACCCGGACACCGGCGGCTGGCGGGGTGCCCCGCTGGAGCAGCTCGGCACGCTGCTGACCGAGACGGCCCAGCAGCACGCGCTGGACGTACTGGCCCGTACGCCGCTGTCGTCGGCGCTGGTCGACGGGGTGGCGGCGGTGCGCGAGCGGATCGCGGCGGGGCTGGGCGCCGAGCCGCGGCTGCCCGCCACCGGCATCGAGGTGGTGGCCGTCCGGGTGATGGCACTGCGCCCGGAGCCGGAGGTGGAGCGGGCGCTGCGCACCCCGGCGCGCGAGCAGATCCAGCAGGAGGCCGACCGGGCGACCTACGAGCGGCGGGCCGTGGCCGTCGAACGCGAGCGGACCATCGCCGAGAACGAGCTGGCCAGCCAGATCGAACTCGCCCGCCGCGAGGAGCAGTTGGTCGACCAGCGCGGCACGAACGCACGGCGCGAGGCGGAGGAGCACGCGGCCGCCGACGCGGTGCGGGCCGGCGCGGAGGCGGCCCGTGCGGTACGCCTGGCGGAGGCCGAGGCGGCCCGCACGGTCAAGCTCGCGGAGGCCGAGGCGACCCGTGCGGTACGGCTGGCCCGCGCCGAGGCCGAGGGCGCGCGCGAGGTCGGCGAGGCACGGGCGCAGGCCCAGGCGGCCTGGCTGCGGGTGCACGCCGAGGTGGACGTGGCCACGCTGCACGCGCTCACCGGGACGCGGCTGGCCGAGAACCTGCCGCGCATCGACAGCGTGACGGTGTCGCCGGACGTGCTGACGGGCCTGCTCGCCCGGCTCGGTTCGCAGGACCGGGAGTGAGTCTCGCCCCGCGCGCCGTGATCGTCCACCGCACCACGGAGTACGAGGAGTTGGTGGCCCGGCACGGCACGCACGGCCAGGCCGCCTTCTTCCTCGCCTCCCGCGGCCGTGACATCGAGGAGGTCGCCGAACGGCACCGCCGGACCCGGCGGGCCCTGGCCGAGGTCGCCGCGGCCGTACCGCTGACCTGGCGTCAGGCCCGGGTGGAGCGGGCCGACCTGGACCGCTTCCTGTTCGCGGCCGAGGACGTCGTCGTGGTGGTCGGGCAGGACGGGCTGGTGGCGAACGTCGCCAAGTACCTCGCCGGGCAGCCCGTGGTGGGCGTCGACACCGACCCCGGACGCAATCCGGGCGTGCTCGTACGGCACCGGGCGCCGGACACCGCCGCACTGCTGCCGGCCGCCCTCGCCCGGGGCGCCGGTTCCGGCACCGAGGAACTCACCATGGTCGAGGCCGTCGCGGACGACACCCAGCGCCTGGTGGCCCTCAACGAGATCTATCTGGGTGCGCCCGGTCACCAGACCGCCCGCTACCGTCTGGGGCTCGACGGCGACGGGGGTGCCGTCGAGGCCCAGGCCTCCTCCGGAGTGCTGGTGGGAACCGGGACGGGGGCGACCGGCTGGCTCCGGTCGGTGTGGCAGGAGCGCGGCGCGGACCTGCGGCTGCCCGGCCGTACGGAGGAACGCCTGCTGTGGTTCGTCCGCGAGGCCTGGCCCTCGCCCGCCACCGGCACCTCAATGATCGCGGGCGAGCTCACGGCCGACGGCCGGCTGCGGATCACCGTCGAATCGGAGCGCCTGATCGCCTTCGGCGACGGCATGGAGACGGACTCGCTGGAACTGACCTGGGGACAGTCGGTGCGGGTGGGGGTGTGCGGGGAGCGGCTGCGGCTGGTGGGGTGAGCCGGAGCCGCCCGGTGGATGCCCGGCGGGTGGGGCTCACCCGCCGGGCGTTCGGCCCCCACCCGCCACGACCGCGGCACCACGGCTCACAGCCGCGGGTCGACCGGCTCCGACTCCAGGGCCAGCACTCCGAACACCGCCTCGTGCACCCGCCACAGCGGCTCGCCCTCCGCCAGCCGGTCCAGGGCCTCCAGACCGAGCGCGTACTCGCGGATCGCGAGGGAGCGCTTGTGGTTCAGGAACCGCCCGCGCAGCCGGGTCAGGTTGTCGGGGCGCGTGTACTCCGGACCGTAGATGATCCGCAGGTACTCGCGTCCCCGGCACTTGATGCCGGGCTGCGCCAGACGCCCCTCGCCGGTGCGCACCACCGCGCCGAGCGGCTTGACGACCATGCCCTCGCCGCCGCGGCCCGTCATCTCCAGCCACCAGTCGACACCGGCCCGCACCGACTCCGGGTCCCCGGTGTCGACGTACAGGCGCCGGGTGGTGCGCAGCAGTCCGGTGCCGTCGTGCTCGACGAGCCGGTCGAGCAGAGCGAGCTGTTCGTCGTGCGGGAGCGCGGCGAGGCTGCGGCCCTGGACGGCCAAGAGCTGGAACGGCGCCAGCCGCACGCCGTCGAGACCGTCCGTGGTCCAGCAGTAGCGCCGGTAGGCGTCGGTGAACGCGGCGGCGTCCGCGGCCCGTTCACGCTGGCGGGCCAGCAGGCCGGTGACGTCGACGCCCCGGGCGGCCGCGCCCTCCAGCGCGGCCAGCGCACCCGGGAACACCGCCCCGGAGGCGGCGCCCACCGCCGCGTACTGGCTGCGCAGCAGTCCCTGCGCCTTCAGCGACCACGGCATCAGCTCAGCGTCGAGCAGCAGCCAGTCGGTGTCGAGCTCCGCCCACAGCCCGGCCGCGTCGATCGCCGACCGCAGCCGGCCGAGGACCGCCTCGGTGACCGAGGGGTCGTCGAAGAACGGGCGGCCGGTACGGGTGTACAGGGAGCCCGTCGGACCCGCCCCGACGCCGAAGCGCTTCTGTGCCGTCCCCGCGTCCCGGCAGACCAGGGCGACCGCCCGCGAGCCCATGTGCTTCTCCTCGCACACGACCCGCTCGACACCGTCCTCGCGGTACTGCGTGAACGCCTCGACGGGGTGCTCCAGATAGCCCTCGACGTGCGAGGTGGCCGTCGGCGCCATGGTCGGCGGGAGGTACGGCAGCAGCCGCGGGTCCACCGCGAAGCGGCTCATGACCTCCAGGGCGGCGGCCGCGTTCTCCTCGCGGACCGCCACCCGGCCGGCGTACCGGGTCTCGACCGCCCGGCGGCCGTGCACGTCCGCCAGGTCCAGCGGGCGTCCGTCGTGACCGCCCGGCGCCTCGCTGCGCAGCGGCTTCGTCGGCTCGTACCAGACCTGTTCGGCCGGTACGTCGACCAGTTCGCGCTCCGGCCAGCGCAGCGCGGTGAGCTTGCCGCCGAAGACGGCACCGGTGTCCAGGCAGATGGTGTTGTTCAGCCAGGTCGCCGTCGGGACGGGGGTGTGGCCGTAGACGACGGCCGCCCGGCCCCGGTAGTCCTCGGCCCACGGGTAGCGCACCGGCAGGCCGAACTCGTCGGTCTCGCCGGTGGTGTCGCCGTACAGCGCGTGCGAGCGGACCCGGCCGGAGGTGCGGCCGTGGTACTTCTCCGGCAGACCGGCGTGGCAGACGACCAGCCGGCCGCCGTCGAGGACGTAGTGGCTGACGAGTCCGTCGATGAACTCGCGTACCTGCTGCTTGAACTCCTCGCTCTCGCCCGTCATCTGGTCGATCGTCTCGGCCAGGCCGTGGGTGTGCTGGACGTTGCGGCCCTTGAGGTACCGCCCGTACTTGTTCTCGTGGTTGCCGGGCACGCACAGGGCGTTGCCGGAGCCGACCATGGACATCACCCGGCGCAGCACACCGGGGCTGTCCGGGCCGCGGTCGACGAGGTCGCCGACGAACACCGCCGTACGGCCGTCCGGGTGCACGCCGTCGACATAGCCCAGCCGGGTCAGCAGGGACTCCAGTTCGGCCGAGCAGCCGTGGATGTCCCCGACGATGTCGAAGGGGCCGGTGAGGTGGGTGAGGTCGTTGAACCGCTTCTCGGTGACCACGGTGGCGTGGTCGATCTCCTCCGCACCGCGCAGCACATGCACCTTGCGGAACCCCTCGCGCTCCAGGTGGCGCAGCGAACGGCGCAGTTCGCGGATGTGACGCTGGATCACCCGGCGCGGCAGGTCCGCCCGGTCGGTGCGGGCCGCGTTGCGCGCGGCGCACACCTCCTCCGGGACGTCCAGCACGATGGCGATGGGCAGCACGTCGTGCTCCCTGGCGAGCTCGATCAGCTGACGCCGGGAGTCCTGCTGCACGCTGGTGGCGTCGACGACCGTGCGCCGGCCCGCCGCGAGCCGCTTGCCCGCGATGTAGTGCAGGACGTCGAAGGCGTCCCGGCTGGCGCTCTGGTCGTTCTCGTCGTCGCTGACCAGGCCGCGGCAGAAGTCGGAGGAGAGGACCTCGGTGGGCTTGAAGTGGCGGCGGGCGAAGGTGGACTTGCCCGAGCCGGAGGCACCGATCAGGACGACGAGGGAGAGGTCGGTGACGGGCAGGGTGCGCCCCTGTCGGATCTCGGTCATGCCGCCTTCGCCTCCTTCTTGTCGGTGTCCCGCATCCGGAACACGGCCAGCTGGGTCGGCGGCCCCACCTCGGGGTCGTCCGGTCCGACGGGCCTGAACTCCACTTCGTAACTGTGCCGTTCGGCCACGGCGTGCGCCCAGGAGCGGAACTCCTCGCGCGTCCACTCGAAGCGGTGGTCGCCGTGCCGGACGTGTCCGGCCGGAAGGGTCTCCCAGCGGACGTTGTACTCGACGTTCGGGGTGGTCACCAGGACCGTGCGCGGACGCGCCGCGCCGAACACCGCGTATTCCAGGGCGGGCAGCCGGGGCAGGTCGAGGTGCTCGATCACCTCGCTCAGCACGGCGGCGTCGTACCCCTTGAGCCGGTTGTCGGTGTAGGCGAGCGAGCCCTGGAGGAGCTGGACGCGCGCGGCCTGCCGCTCGCCCATCCGGTCCAGCTTCAGCCGCCGGGCGGCGATGGTCAGCGCCCGCACCGAGACGTCCACGCCCACGATCTGCGTGAACCGCGGGTCCTTCAGCAGCGCCTGCACCAACTGGCCCTGCCCGCAGCCGAGGTCGAGGACCCGGGCCGCACCGGACTCGGTCAGCGCGGCGACGATCGCGTCGCGGCGCTGCACGGCCAGCGGGGTCGGCTTCTGCTCCGTCTCGGCCTCGGCCGCCACGGCGTTGTCGATCTCCTCGACCGCGCTGTCGTCGGCCTCCGCGAGCCGCACCAGCTCCAGTCGCTCCATCGCCTCGCGGGTCAGCGACCAGCGACGCGCCAGATACCGGCTGGTGATCAGCTTCTGCTCGGGGTGGTCGGACAGCCAGCCCTCTCCGGCCCGCAGCAGCTTGTCGACCTCGTCGGGGGCGACCCAGTAGTGCTTGGCGTCGTCCAGGACGGGCAGCAGGACGTAGAGGTGGCGCAGGGCCTCGGCGAGGGTCAGCGTCTGCGAGGCGAGGACCAGGTGCACGTACCGCGAGTCGCCCCACTCCGGGAACTCGCTGTCCAGGGCCACCGGCTCGGCGGTCACCGTCCAGCCGAGCGGCTCGAAGAGGCGTCCGACCAGGCCGGGGCCGCCGCGGGCGGGCAGCGCGGGCACCTCGATGCGCAGCGGCAGGGGCTGCCCTGCCCGCTCCGGGAGGGCGGTGCACACACCGCGCATCGCGCTGGAGAACACCGCGCTCAGCGCGACCGCGAGCAGCGAGGAGGCCGCGTACGGGCGGTCGTTGACGTACTGCGCGAGCGCCGCGTCGGGAGCGCCGCCCCGCCCCTTGCCCTTGCCACGCCGCACCAGCGCCACCGTATCGACCTCCAGCAGCAGCGCAGCCGTGCAGCGCTCGTCGTCCGCCTCGGGGTAGAGGACGTGCGCGGTGCCGTAGGAGGTCGAGAACGCCTGCGATTTCCCCGGATGCTTGTGCAGCAGGAATCCGAGATCGGTCGCGGGGCGCTCCTTGGTGCCGGTGGTGCTGATCGTCAGGAACATATGGTCGAGTCTCCCGGGCGAAACGGCTCACGACCACCGGTTTTCCCACGCGGTTGGGCACCGGGGGGGCGTGGCGCCGGGCGACGGCGAGCGCGGTGCGACCGGCGGCCGCACCCGACGTCCGCGCGGGCATGGCGACCGGCGGAGGCGAGTGCGGGGCGACCGGCGGCCGCGGCCGGCGTCCGTGAGTGCGTGGCGCCCGACGGCTTTCCAGGAGCCATGACCGGAGGCAGCGCTGCGTCACTCTTGCTCACTGTGCCAGTGGGACGCAATCTCGCATGACCTTGCGCGTCAATGCCTGTCTGGGAAGGCGCAGTTCGTCTTCGATGCGGTTCCGGTCGTACTCGTCGAGCGTGATTGTCGCGGTGCGTCTCGGGATGCGGGACAGTCGTGCCGTACGCAGGGATTCGGACGGGAGGCCGGCGAGGTCGACCACCGTCCCGATGTCCTCAGGCGCGGTGGTTCTGTCGCACCTCCGCTGTTCGCGCAGACTCTCGGAGTAGCGGGCCGCCTTGTCCCAGAGTTCCCCCTGTGCGGCTGCCGCGGAGCGGCCGCCCTTACGCGTCCGGGTCGCGATGGCCAGGCGATGCACTTCGATACCCACCGCGCGGACCAGCTGCCGGTCCTGCAATGCGGCGATGGCTGCCTCGGTGGAAGCGATACGAGCGGCCAAGTCGTCCGCGTCGAACTCCGCACGGCGCGTGGCCGGCAGGGTGAGCCACTGCAGCAGGCGGGCCGTCGCAGCTGCCGCCGTCCTCGGGATCCACAGCAACCACTCGCCCTTCCGGGTCCGGGCGTTGAAGCGCGCTGCCGCCCCTGCCACATCGCCCGCGCGCCAGGAATGTGCGGAGACACTCGATGGGACGGACGCGTTGTTTCTGGCTCGCATCGTGCGGGCCGCAGCGTTGAGGGACTCGAGTGCGGTACCGACGAATGCGTCGCCTCGGAGATCGTGACCGGAGAGATGGCCCAGCGCGTGGGCAACGGCGGCAATCGGCTTCCGGCTGGGGTGGGCGGCCCAGAGAGGGAGGCCGAGGACAAGGCACCGCTTGCGGCGTACCCCGTAGCGGGTGACGGTGACGGAGAACTCCGGACCGAGCTGGATCGCGTCGATGCGTCGCACCCCGGCCGCGTCCGCCATGCGGTCCACCAGATCGAACAGGGCCGGGGCGTCCGCGTGCCGCAACGTGGGCAGATCAGCATCCAATCTGCCCGGACGGGGGCGCAGCGACAGAGCCACGCCCAGCAGCACAAGGCCCACCAGCGGCTGAACAACCGTGCGCAACCCCAGCACGATCAACAGCACACCACCGATGAACAGTCCCGCCGTCACGAGATGGACCACGGCGGCGACGGTGTACGCGGCGACAGTCGCGCACCTGATCAGGGCAGGACTTTCAGGCGGAATCCGTCGATCACTGTCCATGGGACCCCCTCCGGCGATGAGCGCTCGGTGTCGCTCAGGCGTGCGTCGAGCTGACCAGCACGGCAGCCGACCGGCAAGCGGTCTGAGCAACATCTGAGCTCGGCCACGCCCATCGCGCGCCGCTCTCCGCGAGGTTCCCTGCGGAGGCTCGGTCAAGCGATGCTCATGCACCCATGACATCGGGACGACGGTCCCCTCCGCAGGAATGCGACTTCTACGCGGCCGCGTACCGCCACCAGCAGCAACAACAGGACCGCATGACGTGGATCAATCGACTGCTCCCATGGATGACCTGGCCAGGCGGCGCGAAACAACGACGGGGCGGTCAGCCGCGCGGCGAGAATGCAGCCACGCTCCCGCGCCTTCGACTGTGCCGTCCGGCCCCAGTACGACACGTGGCCACAACTGAGCAACAGCGCCATGCCCCGTGCCGGGCCGGTCCCGCGAGATTGACATGGACGGGCCGCCTGCGGCTGGCGTATCTTCCCTCAGCGCGCGCTCTTCCGCGGGCGAATCCTTTTCTGTGCCTGTGGGGGTCCACCGTCATGTCCGCATCCAGCGATCTCCGTCCGCGGCCCGCGCTGCCCAACCGGGCACCGCGCTCGCCGCGCGGCCTCCTGGCCGGTCTGTCGGCGCTGCTCGCGGCCGTCGCCCTCAGCGACCTGTTCGCCGTCTATGCCGGCGTCCGGGCATACACACTGATCGACGAGGACCGGGGCCTCGCTTTTGCCTCTCAGCAGGAGCTGGACGGCGCCGACGCGCTGTACCAGACGGCAGAACAGCTCCAGATGATCACGTTCCTTGCCTGCGCAGTCGTCTTCATCGTCTGGTTCCACTGGATGCGCCGGGACGCCGGAGTGCTCGGGCCGGACCGGTTCCGCAACGGCCCCGGCTGGGCGATCGGGTCCTGGTTCATACCGCTGGCGAACTTCTGGATGCCCTATCGGGTCGCCGTCGACATGTGGGGGGCCAGCACGCGACTGCCGGCCGCCGGCGAGCCGTACAAGGTCTCTTTCTGGCCGGTGAACCTGTGGTGGGGCCTGTTCGTCACCACGACCCTGTTCAACCGATACGCCTGGCAGCGCCACCAGGACGCCGAAACCCTCGGTGAGGTCCGGGACGCCGTGCTTCAGGTGATAGCGGCCGACATCCTGGACATCGCCGCCGCGGCGGCCGCGGTACATTTCGCGGTCCGACTGACGGCCATGCAGCGACTGAAGGCGGCCGAGGGGCCGTACGGCTCGGCCTGAGCCGATTCGGGGTAGAACCAAAACCCAGATGATTCCGAGCGCTTCAGCCGGCGGGTCCTGGTCGGGGTGCGGGTACGACCACCGTTGATCATCGTGACTCGTGTGAAGTAACGACGAACCGATGGGGGCAAGTTCCATGCCGACACGCTCGCGGCGAAGATGCCCATACGGGCCTGGCGGAAGCTGTCAGCAGGCGCGGGAGCCAAGGGCAACCGCTTCAATGACTGGGCCGTCATCGACCTCCCCGAACCAGGCCCCGGCCACTGGCAGCTGCTGATCCGCCGCAGCCGCCGCGCCGGTGAACTCACCTACTGCCGCTGCCACCCCACCGGACCGCTCCCGCTCACCACCCTGGTCAGGGTCGGTCAAGCAATGTTCATGCACCTACGACATCGAAGCGGAAGCCCCTTCCGCAGGGGTGCGACTTCATCGACTGTCGTACGGCTTCGCGCGGCACATCGGTCAAGTCTGGCTCATGCGGCAATAACTTCGCCGGCTGGGCGGTTGGATGTGGCTCTCAGGTGCGCTGTGGCGTCGTCCGCCCCCATGCGGCCGAATTCAGACTCCTGCACCGATCGCGCGCCGGGCTCGTTCGTACGAGGCGAGAAGAAGTGTGTCAGCGGTGCCGGGAGGGGTCCGACCTCAGGATTCGCTCAGCTCTGCACACAGCGCACTCGTCTTTCCATAGTATCCCTGATCAAGGGCCTGACCAGCCGCTTTCATCTGCAACAAACAGGGGGAAGAGTGCGCCTACTCGCAAGCTCGATAGTTTTCACCAGTGCCATGGTCTTAGGGATATCGACACCGGCGCTGGCTGCCGGCCCGACCGGGTCTCCCGCGACGGCCACCGCGACACCTCAAGACGGCAATTCCGACAGTGACGGTCTGCTCAACTCAGCGCCGCCGGCCACTCCGACGGAGTCCCTGAGCGATGCCCCGACCGACCCTGCGCTTGACGATGAGCCCGACATCTCCGGAGGCACCCGCGAACCTGGGCAGAAATGCCCCGCTTCTGACGACTGCGACGAGAGTCGATGGTTCAAGCCCACTTCTCTCGCCGGCAAGTATCACCAGGCGGTAGGTGCCAGCCAGTCGAACTACAACGGCATTCACGAAAATGAAGACATGGACTTCACTGCGGAAGTCTCGGGGACTGTCGGTGCCAGCTTCACCGGTCAAATCACGACCAAAGTCAGCACTGTGCTGGCCGAAGTGAGCGAGCAGTGCAGCGTCACATTGCATGCTTCGGTGACCGCCAAACTCGGCAACGTGATTCACGTCAAAAACGTTCCTCCGAACAAAACCGTATATGCCCAATACGGCGTGTGGCGTCGCAAATTCACCGGCACTACTTACTACCAACGTCACACCTGCCGTCTCACGGCAAACCACGTGACAGGCTATGGGCCCATGCATGTCGGGTGGTACACATGGGACGCATAGGAGTGGTCATTCCGGTGGCTCTCCTCGCGTTGGCGGGGTGCACCAATGCGACGCCGGCCTCAAGCCGAGCCCCCGAGAGGGAGACGCCAGTCGAAGCAAATTCGTCTGGAACTCCCTCCATCACACCTTCCACCAGCGCAGACCCTGGCGCCGCACCCGAACTTCCAGACGCACAGAAGAGATTCATCGAAGCGGGCGGAAAGACCGGACCTCACTCGTTTCCCGAGATACCTCAAATCCAGAAGGGCACCCTGGAAGTTGCGGTGATCTGTTCGGGCACCGGGACGATCGAGGTCAACGTCGGCTCTCTCGTGAGCTATACCGTCGTCTGCGCAAACGGTGACCCCGGACAATACAACGAAGTGGGCCTTAGTCGCGGCCACAAGAACGTCTCTGTGACGGTCACCAGCAAGACGACCGGGTCCTGGGGGCTATCAGTGGGATGGACCAAAGTCGTCGCTCCGCCCGGATAGCTTCTGTCGCCCAAAGTGGCCCGCCGGTTTCCGGCGGGCCTTTCCGGCTTGCCGGGATCTGGGCTACAGCCCAGAACGGAAGTTCTGGCCGTGCCCCGGCGACGTCACAGCGAAGCTGGCCGGCGAGCTGGTGGCCTGCTACCTGTTCGCGTTCCGGCTGTCGCACTCGGGCAAGGTCGTGACCTCATCTTCGCCTCGGTGAAGATGCGAAGATCCATACCTCCGTCCTGCACTCCACGGGGCCCACCGGTCCCATCGGACCCACCGTCGGCTCTGCGACGTCAGCGCTCCGGCAGTACCTGGTCCCGGTCCGCCAGTTTGCGCAGCATCTCCCGGACCCGGTCCCGGGATTCGTCCGCCGCGTCGATCGCCTCCATGCACTGCCAGTACGTCCCCTCGTCGTCCGCACCGCTGGCGATGCCGACCAGGGCGATACCGACCTCGCCCAGCAGGACGCCGAGGCCGAGCAGCGCCTGACGGGCGTCGTCCAGTTCCGTCAGCTGAGCGGCACGCAACTCCCCGGGATCGAGTTCCGGCGCCTCGAGGACGCCGCAGCCTCTGCCCGCCAGTTCGGTCAACCCCAGTGCCTCACCGCGCAGTTCGGGCGGACCCGAGACCGCCAGCCGGCTGCCGATCGCCTGCGCCAGAGCCTGGGCCTGCCACACCTCCGTCAAGATCTCCGGTACTCCGCTGCTCCCGGCGAGAGCACGTCTGCTCGTCAGGATGAGCCGCACCGCCTCCATGGCCTTCCCCCGTCCGCCGGGACGTGTTGTCAGCACGTCCGCCCGAACTTCGTTGTCCACTACCCAGAGTGAGGTGCCGTGGGACGAAAAGCCAGAGGAAGACGGAAATCTGCGGACAACAAATCGATTTCGAGCAGGCGAACAACTCCGGAGAGTGAAAGCGGATCGAGCGGCTCCTGCATGCCCGGGTCTGCCGCGGTCACCGCTCCCCCGGCGCCGGGAACCGCCCCTCGTTCCGGTCGATCTTCGCGTCCAGCGCCGCCAGCGCGTCGATCCCGAGCACCTCGCACAGTTGCAGCAGATAGGCGAGCACGTCGGCGACCTCGTCCGTGACCCGGTGCGCGGTGTCCGGGTCGTCCATGACGCGCGCCGACTCCTCCGGTGTCAGCCACTGGAAGATCTCCATCAGTTCGGAGGCCTCCACACTGAGCGCGGCGACCAGGTTCTTCGGGGTGTGGTACGGCTGCCAGTTGCGGGCCGCCGCGAACTCGGCCAGTCGGCGCTGCAGTGCGGCCACGTCCAGGTGCTGGGGCTCATTCGTCACGGGTCCAGATGTACCACCGTCACGCCCGCCGTCCCGACGGCCCACGAGGCGTCGCTCACCGTCCCGACGCAGCGCAGATGCCCGCTCCCGCCCGTCCGCACCGCCAGCCGGAGCAGTTCGGCGCGCTGCCGCCCGTCCAGGTCCCGGTCGAAGCCGTCGGCGAGCACCGTGAGCGTCTGGAACGCGGCGGGCACCTCGCCTGCGGGGTCGACCTCGAGCACGCCGGGACCGGTCAGCAGCACCAGGGCGAGGGCGGCGTAGCGCAGTTCGCCGTCACCGAGCCGGCCGAGGCCGCTGCGGATGCCGTCGCCCCGGTCCAGCAACGCGTGGACCGCACCGCCGGACAGCCGTTCGGCGACGACCCCGGCGACGGGTCCCGCGCACCCGGCCCGGACCGCCGCGACGAACTGCCCGTGCCGCCGCCCGCATTCGGCCTGGGTACGCCACAGGACGTCGGCGAGGTTGGCGCAGTCGCCGAGCAGCCGTCCGGGACCGGCCGGCACGGGGGTCCGCATCCGCTCCGGCCGGGGGTCGCAGGGGAAGACGGAGCGCAGCGCGACCACCATCTGTTCGGCGGCGGCGAGCACTTGGCGCTGTCCGTCCGTCTTGCCGGCCACCCGCAGCGGCAGCAGCGCGGTGCCGAGCCGGTCGTCGGGGAGCGGGGCGCGGGTCACCGGCGCGGACCCGGCCGTGTGCCACGCGGCCTGCACGGTGCGCCGTCCGGGGTCGCGCAGGGCGGTCTCCAGCAGGACCAGCCCGCCGGCCGTCAACCGCTCCCCGACGATGCGCAGTTCGGGCTCGGCCTGGACGGCCAGGTCGAGCCGGACCGGTCCCTGCGGCCCGTCCGCCGTACAGCCGATACGAAAGCCGCGGCGCCGCTGGGCGTCCGGCCGGGCCCGTTCGGGTACGCAGGCGGCCGGGTCGGCGAACACCTCGCCGAGTTCGGCGCCGCCACCGAGCCGGGCGAGCGCCTCGTAGGCCCGTAACGCCGTCGACTTGCCGCTGCCGCTCGGCCCGGCCAGGAGGGTGACCGGCCCCAGCGGGAATCCCGCGCGCCGATGACCCGCGAAGGCGGACAGCCGCAGTTCGGTCAGGTGCGGTCGGTCCACAGAGCCCACGGAGGGGCGGGCGGACGGAGAAGGAAGAGAGCCCACAGAGGATGCGGAGGACTCGGAGAACGTGGAGTCGACAGAGGGCGTGCGGGGAGCGGAAGGTCCCGGAGGCAAGGACGGCAGGGAACGCGGAGCCATATCCGGACCGTAGGACTCCGCGGCCGGCGGAACCGTTCCGCCCGGAACGTCTTCCCACGATCGGGGGACCGTCCTCAGTGCTCGGAGACGCCCGCGCCCTCCATGAGCCCGCTCACCTCGGTCCCGGGCGGGGTCAGCAGGAACACGTTCCGGTCGACCCGGTGCATCCCGCTCGCCAGGCCGAAGACGACACCCGTGCTGAAGTCCAGCACCCGCTTGGCGACCTCGGTCTCCGCCCCGGTCAGGTCGAGCAGCACCGGGATGCCCGACATCAGCGTCTCGGCGACCTCGCGGGCGTCGGCGAAGACGCTGATCCTGAGGACGACGAACCGGCGCCGGGTCTCCGTCTCCGCGTCGGGCAGCGCCCGGTGGCCCACGGCGGACGGCCAGGCGTCCCGGCCTCTCAGCGGAACGACCTGGGCGAGACCCTCCCACTGCTCATCGGTGGCGTCGTAACGGCTCACCGGATCCCCCCGATCTCACTCGTAGTCGTTGCCTGCACCAGCCATTCTTACTCCAAGTCACCCGTTCGGCCCAACTACGACACGGTGCGCGACCGGTCGATTCCCGCCAGGTGCGGCCTCTTACCGGCCTCACACCCGTCTCTTCACGTCCGGCGACCCTCCGCTCACCCGGAGCGACTACGGTCCAGTGGCGTGCATTTGGCAGAAAAACAGCTGGTGACACCGGGCCGGCGGACACAGTCGGCGGTGTCCGCCGCTCCGGAATCTCCCGCACCGTGGCACCGCGTACTCACCCTCCTGGCCGATGTGAGTCTCTTCATCGGAACCCGGTCGGTGTGGACGAGCGCGGCGAGCCACCGCCTGGCCGTGGCCGCCGTCATCTCGGTCTGCTACGCGTCGATCCTGGCGTGCGGGGTGCTGGTGCTGGTGGTGCGCCGGACCCGGACGCTGGCCCGGGTGGACCTGTGCGTGCTGCTGACCGCGGTGACCCTCACCCTGTGCGCGTGGAGCATGAACCACAACGGTGGCGACGAGGCGGTCCTCACCACCCAGGCCGCGCGGGCACTGGCCGCGGGCCACGCCGTCTACGGGCAGCCCTGGCCGTGGCTGTTCACCCACGGGGTCGCGGTCACCCCGACGGTGACCGGCGGCTACGACTTCACGTACGGCTATCCGCCCCTCGCCCCGCTGCTGACCGCACCGCTGTTGTGGCTGGGACACGCCGGCACCCCGGCCACCGCCATGACCACCTGCGCACTCATCGTCTCCGCGGCGACCACCTGGCGGATGCTGCCGGTGCCGTGGCGGTCGGCGGCGACCATGCTGTTTCTGGGCTTCGCCTTCCTGCCGTCGTACGCCCGGCTCGGCTATCCGGCGATCCTGGCCCTGGTCCTGCTGGTGCCGGTGGTGGTGCGCTGGCCGCGGATCGGGCAGGGCGGCCGGCTCGGGGCCGCGGGGATCGCCCGGGCCGCCTGTCTCGGCGCGGCCTGCGCGGCGCAGCAACTGCCCTGGTTCCTGGCGCCGTTCCTGCTGGCCGGGATCTACGCGGTGCGCCGCGGCGAACTGGGACGACGGGCGGCCACGGCGGTACTCCTGCGGGTGAGCGGGATCGCCGTGGCCGTATGGCTGCTGATCGACACGTACTTCGTCGTGCGCGAGCCCGGCGCGTGGCTGGACGGCATCGCCCTGCCGCTGACCCAGGGCGCGGTGCTGCACGGCCAGGGCCTGGTCGGTGTGTCGCTGTACCTGACCGACGGCAGCGACCGGCTCGACTGGTACGGGTACGCGAGTCTGCTGCTCGCCGCCGCGCTGCTCGCGCTGTTCGTGCTGTTCGTGCGGCGGCTCGGCCCGGCCGCCACCGTGCTGCCCTGGTGCGCGTTCTATCTGGCGACGCGCTCCCAGGACGGCTACTACCTGATGATGACGCCGCTGTGGCTGGCGGCGGCGATCACCGCGCCCCCGGCGGAGTTCACCCGTGCGTGGCAGCCGCGCCCGCTGCGCCGCCTGCCCGGCAGGCCGACGCGGGCCGCCGTCGCGCTGCTCGTGCTCGCCCCGGCGCTGGTGTGCGCGCTCTGGGCGGCGACCGGGGCGCCGCCGCTGCGGATGCGGGTCATCGCGGAGCGGCGGGCCTCCGCAACCGCGGTGTCCCTGCTGCGGCTGCGCGTCACCAACACCGACGACAGCGCGCTCAGTCCGCACTTCACCCTGACCACGGGCCAGGGCATGAGCAAGTACTGGTCGATCACGCGGGGGCCGGCGACCCTGGCCGCGCACACCACGGCCGAGTACGAACTCCGCCCGCCCGGCGGCCGGTTCGCCCTCCCCCGACCGGGCGTACGGATCCGGTTGCGCGCCTTCACACCCGCGCCGCAGACCCTGTCGAGCGCGGACGTACGGCTCACGCGGGGCGGGTGAGTTCGAGCACGGCCTCCGGCCGGCAGGTCAGGAGGCCCGGGTGAAGCGGAGCGTGGTGGTGACCGTGGTCAGGCCGCGGATCATGCCCAGTTGGTTCCAGCCCATGCCGAACTCCGCCCGGTCCACGGTGAACTCGGCGTCCAGCGTGAGCGCCCCGGCGTCCGCCGCGGTCACCCGGGCCGGGAAGGACAGCGGCCGGCTGATGCCGCGCACGGTCAGCTGACCGGACACCTCCACCGTGTCGCCGTCACCGCCCCGCTCGACGTGGCGTGCCACGAAGGTGATCTCCGGGTGGTTGTCGGCGTCGAAGAGGTCGGCGGACCGCAGGTGGGTGTCGCGCTTGGCGTTCTTGGTGTCCAGGGAGGCGACGTCCAGGGTGAGGGTGCCGGTCGCGGTGCCGTCGGCGGCGACCTCGCCCTGGCCGGCCACAGCGCCGAAGACGCCCTTGACGTTGACCAGGCCCCACATCGTCCGGTGCCGGAGCGCGACGGCGGACGCGCTCGGGTCGAGCTGCCAGAGTCCGGTTTCCACGGCGACGGTCATGATCCTTCTCCAGGTGGTCCAAATTTGGATGTTCGAGATCCGCCACAGTAGCCGGACATCCAAATTTGAACAACCAGCTAATCCAAAAATGGACAACAGGTAGACTCGACCCCATGGCAGTCCCCGATGAGCAGCCCGCCGACCTGCCTGCCGACCTGCCCGAATGCCCGTCCATGCAGGGCACGGGGCTGCTCCCCGCCGAGCTGCGCGCCTGGATGCTGCTGCTCGCCGCGACGGGGGCGGTGGAGCAGCGGCTGCGCACCGTGGTCAAGGAGCGGCTCGACGTCTCGCACGACGAGTTCCTGGTGCTGTGCCTGCTGGCGGAGCAGCCCCGGGAGGGCGTCCGGATGACCCGGATCGCGGACCTTCTGGGCCGCCCCAAGACCCGGCTCACCTACCAGATCGCCTGCCTCCAGCACGCCGGGCTCGTCACCCGCAGGTCGGTCCACGACGACCGGCGCGGCGTCGAGGTCGCCCTCACCGACAAGGCCCGCCGGCTGCTGCGGGAGGCCTCGGACCAGCTCGCCGAGACGGTGACCCAGGCACTCGCAAGCGTCATGGGACCGGAGCAGCGCGAGGCGGCGTGCGGACTGCTGCCCGGCCTCGCCGGGGACGGCCGGGGCGCCACGACACCGTAGGCACCCCGCCCGCCCCTCCGGACACGACTCGCACGACTCAGGCGGCCGCCTCGGCCAGCAGGTCCAGCAGGGTCGCCCTGGCCCGTGCCACCCGGGACCGCACGGTGCCGACCGGACAGCCGCTCAACGCGGCCGCGTCCGCGTACGGCAGACCGAGCAGCTGGGTGAGGACGAACGCCTCGCGCCGCTCGGCCGGCAGCAGCTCCAGCAACTCCAGCAGACCGACGCCCTCTTCAAAACCGGGCAGGTCGCGAGGCTGGGCGCGCTCGACCGCCGACTGCCAGTCCGGTACGTCGCTCAGCCGGGGCCGGGCGGCGGCGTACCGGTAGCTGTCGATCACCGCGCGGCGGGCGATGGACAGCAGCCAGGACCGGGCGGAGGACCGTCCTTCGAAGCGGTGCAGACTGCCCAGCGCCCGCAGGAACGTGTCCTGCGCCAGATCGTCGACCGCCTGCGGATCGGCGCACAGATGGGCGACATAGCGCAGGACATCGCGTTGCAGCGCGCGTACGAGTTGTTCGACCGCCCGCGCGTCACCGCCCCGGGCGGCCAGCGCCCAGGCGGTGACCGACTCGTCGGTCGATATCGCCCTGTCGTTCGTGCCGTACGAGGCGGGCGGGGAGCCGGGCAGGGTGGAGGAGATCACCTGGTGTCCTTCTCGGATCGTCCGGCGCACCACGGGCAGCCCGGGGTGCCCCGGATCCGGACCTCGGCGCATACGACGGCGCGGACGGTCCGGTGAGCGGGGAGACACGGCCGCGGCGCCTGCGCGCACGTACGACCGTGGCCCGGGGCGCACAGGGGCGGCCCCGGGTTGCCGGCTGCCGTCAGGCGGCAGCGGTCCCCGCGGGCGGCCCCCGGGAGGTGATCGCGTGGACGAGAAGGAGAAGACGGGGAGCCCGGTCCGAGCGGGGACGGCCCACACCGAGGCGCGGCCGGTCCGCCGGGGCGGGCAGGGCGAGCAGCAGCCGCAGGGGCGCCGCGAGCCGGCCGGCCACGGTCCGCAGGATGCGGAACGCGGCCTTCTCCCCGTACGCCAGCCAGAGCCCGCACAGCGCGGCGGCCAGCAGGTGGGCGACGAGCATGCCGTACGAGGACGATCCACCGCCCATGAGGGGATCGCCACCGAGGAACTGCCCCATGCGGTCCACATGGTCCATATGGACCGCATGCCCCATCGAGTTCATGCGATCCATGGACCCCATGGATCCCATGGATCCCATGTCCATACCGCCCATGCCCATACCCATATCCATGCGCATGTTCATGTTGATGAGGCTGGCCGTGTCCGCGGACGTCGACTGGGCGAGGGCGAATGCCGAGTGCAGTGCCGTCTGGGCGGCGACGACGGCGGTCACGACCAGCGGCAGCCCACGCTCACGGCCCGTCAGACACCAGCCGAAGGCACCGGTGACGACCACGGCGGCGGTCAGCACCCGACCGGGCACGTCCGAGCCCGACATCATGACGTGGCCCAGGGCGGCGAGCAGCACACAGACGGCCGCGAACACCGCGGCCCGTACCGTGCGCGAACACCACCCCGCCGTCATGCCGCCCCATCCTTGCACCCGGGTTTCAGGTCGTCGGACGTGAATACGGATTTTCCCGGCCGGGACTCGGGTCCGGCTCGACCGTTCTGCTCGGCCGGCCGGTCGGTCCAGTCGGCCGGGTCGGCTCCGACGGTCGGTCGGCTCAGGCGGAGGGCTTCTCGTCGAAGCTCGCGAAGTACGCGGCGGCCATGTCCTCGTCGGCGTGCCCCTGCGCGGCAGCGCGCTCCAGGCGCTCGGCGCTCGCGGCGGCCACGTCGAGCCGGACACCGTGGCGCGCACCGGCCTCGACGATCAGCCGGGCGTCCTTCGCCGCGGTCGTCACCGCGAAGGACGCCGGGGACAGCCGCCCCTCCAGCACGAGTTCGGACTTGGCCCGCAGATAACCCATGTCGAGCGGGCCCCCCGCGATCAGGTCGAAGAAGCTCTGCGGGTCCACCCCCAGCCCCTCCGCCAGGGCCAGCACCTCGCCGGTCGCGGCGGTGGCCGCGATGACCCAGCTGTTGGCGACGAGCTTCAGCCTGCTGGCGCTGCCGGCCGCGCCGTCCTCGCCGGTCCACACCGTACGGGCGCCCACGGCGTCGAACACCGGCGTCACCAGGTCCCGCGCCTCGGCCGGACCGGCGGCCAGCACGGTCAGCTGCCCGGCCTCCGCGGGCTGACGGGTGCCCAGCACGGGGGCGTCGTAGAAGTGCAGGCCGTTCTCGCGGGCGAAGGCGGCCAGCTCGTCGATCGCCTCGACACCGGCGGTGGTCGCCTGCACCCAGGCGGTGCCGGGCCGCAGCGCGGGCGCCGCCCGGCGCATCACGTCCAGGACCGCGCGGCCGTCGTACAGCATGGTCAGGACGACATCGGTGCCCTGGACCGCCTCGGCGGGGTCACCGGCGACGTACGCGCCGTCGGCGGCCAGCGGTTCCGCCTTGTCCCGGCTGCGGTTCCAGACCCGCACGGCATGTCCGGCACGGGCCAGGTTGCGGGCCATCGCGGCACCCATGATGCCGGTGCCCAGGACACTCACGCTGCGCTGGTCAGTCATCTTCGGGGTTTCCTGTTCGTCGGGCCGGGGGGCCACGCGGGTCTCGGACTGTGCGAGTCTCGCACCGTGCGGGTCTCGGACTGTGCAGGTCCTGGGCTGACTACCCCGGGTGGCGCGGACCGCGCCGTCCAGCCACGCCTGGTGGTCGTCGAGCATCGGGGCGGGGCGCCTGCCGGCCAGGCGTGCCACGGCCCGCAACCGAAGGCGGACGGATCACGTCAAGGACTTCGGCAGCCTCCGCACCCACCGCACGGGGAGACACACGATGACGCAAGCGGGTCCGCCGGGCCCTCCGCCACCCCGGTCCGGCGGGATCCTGCTCGGTGTCCTCTTCGGGGGCCTGACCGCGGTGGTCTCCCTCACCGCCATCGGGAGGGTGTGGGCGACGTGCGACATCGGTATCAACGCGGCGGCCGACAGCCTGACCCTGGTCTTCCTCGCCCCGCTCATCTGGATCGCCACGGCCGTCGCGTGGGTCGTCCTGTACGGCACCCTGGGCAGGCGCCACCCCGGCCCGGCACTGACTGCCGGGATCGCCTTCACCGTCTGGTTCACGTGGTTCCTGGTGACCTGGCTGGGGATCGCGGACTCCTACCCCGACCCGATCTGCCCGGGCAACGTCCCGCCCTGGTGGCCGGATCACCTCCCCACCTGACCGTGCGTGGCAGCGTCACGCGTGGCCGTACGGCGAAGCGGCTCGCCGCGCTCACACCGTCAACCAGCCCCGCATCGCCGCCTGTACCCCTGCCTGGAACCGGGTCTGCGTGTTGAGCAACTGCATCAGACGGGTGATGCGGCGGCGGACCGTGTGGACGTGAATGTCGAGGCGCCGGGCGATCGCCTCGTCCTTCAGACCGGAGGCGAGCATGGTCAGCAACTCCCTTTCCTCGTCCGTGATCTGACTGTCCGACACTGATCCGATGGGTACGGCGCGTTCCCAGATCGCCTCGAACAGCGGCACCAGCGCGTTGCTCAGGAGCGAGTCGCTCACCACCAGCGCCGAGGCCGTCGGGTCCGCCGCGTCGGTCGGCGGCAGCAGCGTCACCCGCCGGTCGACCGTGATCAGTTTCGTCGGCAGATCCGTGCCCACCCGGATCTGCACGCCGTGCGCGGAAAGGTCGCCCAGGCCGCGGGCGCGGCCCGGGAAGCGCAGGCCCTCGCGGTCCACCACGGTCCGCACCCGCACCCCGCGCCGCACCGGTTCGGTCACGTCGAGCGGGGAGGGCATCCCGTCCGGTTCGCTCGACGCGTAGGGCGGCCGGTCGAGGAGCGCCACCTCCTCCGTGGCCGAGACGAGCAGCGAGGCCACCCGCGAGGCGATCGCCTCGCCGCCCCGGACCGTCTCGATGCCGAGCGTGGGAGCGCCGTGCGCGGAACTCAGCAGGTGGGCGGCCATCCGGTCCACCGCTCCGGTGAGTTCCTCCAACTCTGCCGATCTGCGCAGCAGTTCGGCCTGGTGCAGATGGATCAGGCTGCGCAGCGCGGTGGCGGGGGCGACCGCGGCGGGCACTGCGGCCGCGCGGCCGGGCCGGGTGAACCCGCGTTCGGAGAGGTGGTCGAGGACGGCGGCCAGCCGCGGGACGGAGAGTCCGACGGACCGGGCGAGGGCTTCCGCGGACGGGTGTTCAGGGACGTTCAGCAGGGCCTCGTAGACCCGGAGTTCCTCCGTTCCCAGCCCGAGAGCCTGCCACTGCGCGTCCAGCCTGCCCCGCTCCACGCCGGAATTCTCACCCGATACGTGCAGGCCACACAAGTGTGCACGTACACAAGTGCACACCTGGAACGCATTGTTCACACCCCTGGTCCGGTACTTGCATGTCCGCATCCGATATCCGTTCACGCGTCAGTGACACCGGAGGGGCACCGTGCGGAGTGCAGCACGCAGGAGATCAGCCAGAGCGGGACAGGGGTCCGGCGGCATATCCGTCGGCCAGGGCACAGCGGCGTTGCTGGCCGCCGCGGGCCTGTTGGTGACGGCCGTGCCGGCCGCCCACGCGGACACCGCCACCACGTCCGCCACGTCCGCCGCGTCCGATGTGACGCCGGGCACCGAGACCGACACCCCCTCGCTCGTCACCGGACTGAACGAGGAGGCCGACGCCGGCGTGTCCGCGGCCGACGCCGCCCGCGACCACATCAAGGCCAGGAAGAGCCGCTACCACATCGCGGACACCTCGGCGAAGGACCTGGCCTCGGCCGGAACCACGACCGACAAGGGCGGCCGGGAGACGGTCCGCCTCCAGCAGAAGTACAAGGGTGTCCCGGTCCTCGGCGGCCAGTACATCGTCCGGATGACGAAGAAGGACGGCAGGCGCACCGTCACCGGCACCTCCGGCAACTACTTCACCGCGCTGAAGCTCGGCTCGGTCACCCCGGAGGTCTCCGAGAAGACCGCGATCGCGCGTGCGGTCGACGCCGTCACCGCGCAGCTCGGCGGCGGCCTGCTCAGGGCTCCGGCCGAGGGCGGGCGGGCCGGTGCGGACGGCACCCTCACCGGCAGCGCCGAGGGCGTGACCGTCCTGCCCCAGGGCGCCGGTGTGCTGACCCGGCACATCACCGTCACCGGCACCAGCCCGGCCGACGGCACGCCCGTACGGCAGGAGGTGTACGTCGACGCCCACTCCGGCTACGCCGTGATGCAGTACAGCGACATCCAGACCTTCGGCTCGACGGGCGTGGCCACCGGCGACACCGGTGCCACCGACGGCACGGCGGCGGCCGGCGACACGGCCGCCACCACGGCCGCCGACCAACTGGTGGTCAAGGGCACGGGCGTTCGCTACAACGGCGAGAAGACCGAGATCAACCTGTACAAGGACACCACGGGTGTCTACCAGATGATCGACTACAGCAAGCGGCCCGCGGACACCCCGTACAAGGGCGAGATGATCGCCACGTACGACGCCCGTGGCCGTGACGTCTCCGCCGCGTCCGGCGTCTGGCCGAGCGGCATCAAGACGTTCCGGTCGGACACCACCGACCTCGGCGCCGACTTCACCGACTCCGGCGCGGTCGACGCCCACTGGGCCGCCGGCAAGGTCTACGACTACTACAAGAACCACTTCGGCCGGAGCGGCATCGACGGCAAGGACGGCTTCATCTACTCCCTGGTCGGCGTGACGTCGAACGGGCAGCCGTACGACAACGCCTTCTGGGACGGCACCAAGATGGTGTACGGCCAGGGCGGCGGCGACTACCGCACCTTCTCCGCCGACGCCGACGTCGTCGGCCACGAGATGACGCACGGCGTCACCGAGCACACCGCGGGCCTGGTCTACGCGGGCCAGTCCGGCGCGATGAACGAGGCAATCTCCGACTACTTCGGCAACGCCATCGACCTGGAGGCCAACGGCCAGTCGATGGACGACCCGGACTCGGGACTCCTCGGCGAGGACCTGTGCACCACCAAGACCCCGCGCGAGTGCGCCCTGCGCGACCTCAACGACGGCGCCACCACGTCGAAGGACTTCATCGGCGTCACCTTCCGCGGTGACAACGGCGGCGTGCACCTCAACTCCACCATCTTCTCCGGCGCCCTGTGGGACATGCGCCAGGACCTCGGCGGCGACCTCGCCGACCAGATCGTCTACCGCGCGCTGTCCGCGTACATGACCCCGCTGGACGGCTTCACCGAGGGCCGCGCCGCGGTCATCGCCGCCGCGCAGGAACTGGGCGTCACCAAGGCCCAGTTGAAGAAGGTCAAGAGCTCCTTCGACGCGCACGGCATCGTGCCCGGCTGGGAGAAGGCGATCGGCATCGACACCGACACGATCCTGTCCGAGGTCAACGTGGCCGGTACCGGTGTGAGCGCGGGCAACGGCACGTACGCGCTCTCCCGTTCCAACGAGGACGGCAGCGAGCCGTACTCGGTGTGGGTCGGCAACACCAGCGGCAAGGGCACGCCGGTGCAGAAGAGCCCCAACAACGGCGACTACAACGTCTACGCCACCACGGACGGCAAGAACGTCGCCTGGGCCGAGTTCGCCTCGACCTCGGTCTACTTCCATGTGCGCCCGGTCGGCAGCGGCGTCGACAAAGTCGTCGGCGGGACCGCAGCCAACGTCTCCGGGCTCGTGCTGAACGGCGACATCCTCGCCTACACCGTGCCGGACCCGTACTACGGCCTCCAGCACGTCTGGTACCTCAACATCAAGACCGGCGACATCAAGCAGGTCAACAACAGCTACGTCGTCGCCACCGCGCTGCCCTCGGTCCGTGACGGCAAGATCGCCTACGCGAAGATGTGGCCCGAGTCCGACGGCTACAAGCTCGGTGTCGAGGTCCTCGACACCGCCACCGGCAGGACGACGCTGATGCCGGTCGACAAGTCCACGGCGGTGGGCATCGGCCAGACCGCCCTCACCGACGACGGCGTCACCTGGATCGAGGACGACGACATCACCGACTCCGGCCAGGCCGCGGTCAGGCGCGCCGGGCTCGACGGCTCGGGACCGACGACCCTCGCCCCGGAGTCCGGCGCCGGCTCGCTGTACGCCTACTCCCTGACGGCCTCGGACGACGCGGTCACCGTGACCACGCTGCCCCCGGCCACCTGGTGGGCCAACGACACGCTGCCGAAGCTGTACCAGGTGGCGTCCGACGGCAAGGGCGGCGCGCAGCGCGTCTCCTGCAACCGCGGCGACCAGGTGTACGCGGCCGCGGACAGCGGGCAGCGCGTGCTCTGGCTGGACGGCACCACCGGCTACACGAACCTCGTGAAGCGGGACCGTCCGGCGGGCTCCTGCTGAGCCTGCCCACCGCGGAACGGGAGCGGCCGGACTCCGATGGGGGAGCCCGGCCGCTCCTTGCGCATCCGCTCGGCCGGTGACCGGCAGAAGCCGGTTCGCGCCCAGGACCCGCCCATGCCGGCCGCGACGGAGGGACCACCGCCGGGACGGTGGTACCGGGCGTCACGGACATCGTTCCGTCGGCAGGCCGCCGACGCTCGCAGCGTCGAACGAGCGTCATGGCCTGACGGCAACCGCCACCGGGCGATGAGGTCCGGCGACCTCGGGTTCTCCTATCGGCGCCGCCAAGGGAATGCCGAGGGCTACTCGGGGCGTCCATATCCGCCGGACGACGACCGACCCACGACCGGCACGCAGCCGGCCGGGACATCGCGACGCTCCGGAGTCGGCCCGCCCGGGGACAAATTCCAGGGAGGCTGGAATGCCGCCTCGGGCTCAGGCGTGGCGTGACTCCCCATCGGAACGAGCGTCAATTGAGCGTCGAGACACCTCGGAGGGCGTCGTTTCGGCGTCAGGACATCGCCCGTAACGTCCGCACCGCACACCGTGCGCACCGGCAGCGCCGCAGGTCAGCGACCCTTCCCCGCAGGCTCCAGGATGGCCACGCACTCCACATGGTGTGTCATCGGGAACAGGTCGAACGCGCGCAGTGTGCGCACCTTGTAGGCGTTGTCGCGGAAGTACCCCAGGTCGCGGGCCAGGGCCGCCGGGTCGCAGGCCACGTACGCGATGCGGCGGGCACCCAGCGACGCGAGGTGTTCGACCGTCTTCCTGCCCGCGCCCGCTCGCGGCGGGTCCAGGACGATGAGGTCGACCTCGGTGATGCCGGTGCGGGGGAGGACGGCTTCGACCTTGCCCTGTTCGATGCGGACGCGGTCGAAGGCGGCGAGGTTGTGGCGGGCGTCCTCGACCGCGCGCTTGCCGGACTCGATGCCGAGGACCGCGCCCGTCTCGCCGAGGCGGTCGGCGAGGGCGCCGGCGAAGAGGCCGACGCCGCAGTACAGGTCGAGGGCCATCTCGCCCTTGCGGGGCAGCAGGCCCTGCATGACTGCCTTGACGAGGGTGTCGGCGGCCATCGGGTGGACCTGCCAGAAGCCGCCGCTGCCGACGCGGTAGGTGCGGCCGTCGGCGCGCTCGCGCACGAACGCGCGGCCGTGGACGCGATGGATGCCGCCGTCCTGTTCGGCGACCCGCATCACGGAGACCGGCCTGTCGAGCTCGACGAGGGGCAGGCGGGCGCCGGGGCGGGGCTCCAGGATCACCATGCGGTCCTGGGAGCCGGTGGCGGCGATCGCGTCCACGGACGCCATGCCGGACCAGTCGCGCTCCTCGATGCCGAGCTCGCTGACGCCCGGCGCGGCGATCATGCAGTGCTCGACCGGCTCGACCTCGTGCGAGCGGTGGCGGCGCAGTCCCGCGTTGCCGTCGGCGTCCACGGCGTACTGGACGCGGGTGCGCCACTGCGGCACCTCGCCGGCGGGAAGCTTGTCGCCCTCGGCCGGCATCACGGTGCCGTCCCAGCCGGCCTCCTCGGGGGTGAGGCCCGCGAGCCGCTGGAGCTGCTCGGCGATCACCTCGCCCTTGAGGCGCCGCTGGGCGCCGGGCTTGGCGTGCTGCCAGTCGCAGCCGCCGCAGCGGCCGGGGCCGGCGTAGGGGCAGGGCGCCTCGACGCGGTCCTTGGAGGCCTCCAGCACCTGGACCGCGTCCGCGCGAAGGAAGCGGGCCCCCTCCTCGCCCTCGGTCACCCGGGCCACGACCCGTTCGCCGGGCAGCGTGTGCCGGACGAAGAGCACCTGGCCCTCGGACGTACGGGCGATGCAGTGCCCGCCGTGGGCGACGGGGCCGACCTCGACCTCGTACTCCGCCCCGACCAGCGACTTCTTCGGTTCTGCCTGCATGGCGGGGTGACTCCACAACATCGAGAGAGGAACGGCCGGACAACAGCCCACCAGTCTACGTGGGTGTCGTCCGGCCGCTCACCACGAGGCGCACACCGGTCGCCCGGCCGCCCGGTCTCCCGGTCGTCCGGTCAGCTCTCGACCGTCGTGGACTCCTTCTGGCGCTCCTCCGCCGGACCGCGTCGGACGGCACCCGGAGCGTTCCACTCCTGCCGCTTGCGGGCCCGGTTGCGGGCCGCCTCGGAGGACTCCAGCTGGTACGGCACCGAGGTCACCATGATGCCCGGCGTGAACAGCAGGCGGCCCTTGAGCCGCAGCGCGCTCTGGTTGTGCAGCAGGTGCTCGTACCAGTGGCCGACCACGTACTCGGGGATGATCACGGAGACCACGTCGCGCGGGGACTCCTTGCGCAGGCCCTTGACGTACTCGATGACCGGCCGCGTGATCTCGCGGTACGGCGAGTCGAGCACCTTCAGCGGTACGTCGATGCCGCGCCGCTCCCACTCCTCGCGCAGCGCCTTGGTCTCCGCCGGGTCGACGTTGACGGTGAGCGCCTCCAGGGTGTTGGAGCGCATCAGCTTGGCGTAGGCCAGGGCGCGCAGTGTGGGGCGGTGGATCTTGGAGATCAGCACGACCGAGTGCACCCGGGACGGCCGCAGACTGTCGTCGCTCGGGCCCTCCGGGGCCGCGATCTCCTCGGCCACCCGGTCGTAGTGGCGGCGGATGGCCGTCATCGTCACGAAGAAGATGAACATGCCGAGCAGGGCGACCCAGGCACCGTGCGTGAACTTGGTGACGAGGACGACGACCAGGACCAGGCCGGTGAAGAACGCGCCGAAGGTGTTGATGGCGCGCGAGCGGAGCATGTGACGGCGCTGGTCGGGGTTCCGCTCGGTGGCCAGGTGGCGGTTCCAGTGCCGGACCATGCCGATCTGGCTCAGCGTGAAGGACACGAACACGCCGACGATGTACAGCTGGATCAGCCGGGTGGAGTCGGCGCCGTAGATGACGACCAGGAGGCTCGCCGCGCCGGCCAGCAGCACGATGCCGTTGGAGAAGGCCAGGCGGTCGCCGCGGGTGTGCAGCTGGCGCGGGAGGTAGCGGTCCTGGGCGAGGATCGAGCCGAGCAGCGGGAAGCCGTTGTAGGCGGTGTTCGCGGCCAGGAACAGCACCAGGGCGGTTGCGGCGGCCAGCACGATGAACAGGAAGCTGCCCTTGCCGAACACGGCCTCGGCGACCTGCGAGATCACCGGGTTCTGCACGTAGCCGGAACCGACCGGGATGCCGTTGTGGATCAGGTCGGTGGCGGGGTTCTCGGCCATCCGGACGTTGGTCGCCGTGGCCAGCGCGATGATGCCGCAGAACATGGTGACGGCGAGCAGGCCCATCATGGCCAGCGTGGTCGCCGCGTTCTTCGACTTGGGCTTGCGGAACGCCGGGACACCGTTGGAGATCGCCTCGACGCCGGTGAGGGCGGCACAGCCGGAGGAGAAGGCGCGCAGCAGCAGGAAGACGAGGGCGAAGCCCGCGAGGCCCTGGTGCTCGGCCTTGATGTGGTAGTCGGCGGTCGGCGCGCTCATGGTGTCGCCGAGGACCAGGCCGCGGAAGGCGCCCCAGGCGATCATGATGAAGACGCCGGCGACGAACACGTACGTCGGGATCGCGAAGAGCGTGCCCGACTCCTTCACACCGCGCAGGTTCATCAGTGTCAGCAGCACGATCACGGCGACCGCGCAGAACACCTTGTGCTCGACGACGAAGGGGACGGCGGAGCCGAGGTTCTCGATGCCGGAGGCGATGGACACCGCGACGGTGAGGACGTAGTCGACGAGCAGCGCGCTGGCGACCGTGAGACCGGCCCGGGGGCCGAGGTTGGTGGTCGCCACCTCGTAGTCCCCGCCGCCGCTGGGATAGGCGTGGACGTTCTGACGGTACGAGGCGACCACGGTGAACATCAGCACGACGACCGCGACGGCGATCCAGGGGCTGAAGTGGTACGCCGACACGCCCGCGATGGACAGGACCAGCAGTACCTCTCCGGGCGCGTACGCGACGGAGGACAGCGGGTCGGAGGCGAAGACGGGGAGGGCGATGCGCTTCGGCAGCAGGGTTTCCCCGAGCCGATCACTGCGCAGTGCGCGCCCGATCAGGATCCGTTTGGGCACGTCGGTCAGTTTGGACACAACAGAGCATCGTAGGCCTTCGAACACAGACTCGCCCACCTGGCACCCCGGATATGCCTCACGGGTGAACTCGGGGACCCGACGGGCTACTGATTCCGCAGGTGGCGCGGCCCCCGTGCCTAGATGTCTGGACCCCTGCCGTCGCCCGCCCCCGGAGGTTCCATGTCCACGACCGCAGAGCTGATCGGCGCCGCCGTGAGCCTTGTCGGCCTCGGATTCCTGACCCTGTGCAGCGTGCGCAGCATCACGCGCCGCTGAGCGCCGCCGGCCGCCGCTCCCGGACGGCGGCGAGCGGCCCGCAACGCGATGACTGCGCGGACCGCACCGCGGGTAGGACCGCGGAGTGACTGCACAGGGGTGCCCCACGCGCACCGCGCGTGTGTAGCTTGGGCGGCGGTCTGAGACCCTGTTCAAGCCATAGTCAACAACCCTTGACCTCGGAAGGACGTCGTGCACATCGTCATCATGGGCTGCGGCAGAGTGGGTTCCGCTCTCGCGCAGACCCTGGAGCAACAGGGGCATACGGTCGCCGTGATCGACCAGGACCCCACCGCCTTCCGACGACTGGGCTCCTCTTTCGGCGGCCGTCGGGTCACCGGCGTCGGCTTCGACCAGGACACCCTGCGTGAGGCCGGCATCGAGGAGGCCGGCGCATTCGCCGCGGTGTCCAGCGGCGACAACTCGAACATCATCGCGGCCCGCGTGGCCCGCGAGATGTTCGGCATCGAGAACGTCGCGGCCCGCATCTACGACCCCCGGCGCGCCGAGGTCTACCAGCGCCTGGGCATTCCGACGGTGGCCACCGTCCGCTGGACGGCCGACCAGATGCTGCGCCGGCTGCTGCCGTCCGGTGCGGAGCCGCTGTGGCGCGACCCCACCGGCGGTGTGCAGCTCGCCGAGGTGCACGCCGCCAGCTCCTGGGTCGGTCACCGGATCAGTGAGCTCCAGGAGGAGACGGGCGTGCGGGTGGCGTTCCTGACGCGCCTGGGCGAGGCGATCGTGCCGACCTCGCTGACCGTGCTCCAGGAGGGCGACCTGGTGCACGTGATGATGCGCACCGACGACGTCGAGAAGGTCGAGGCGGCGTTCGCCGAGGGCCCGAAGGAGGGCGGTCACCGATGAGGGTCGCCATTGCCGGTGCCGGTGCGGTCGGCCGTTCGATCGCGGGCGAGCTGCTGGAGAACGGCCACGAGGTCCTCCTCGTCGACAAGGCGCCGACCGCCATCTCGGTCGAGCGGGTACCGCAGGCGGAGTGGCTGCTCGCCGACGCCTGCGAGATCACGTCGCTGGACGAGGCGGCGCTCCAGCGCTGCAACGTCGTGATCGCCGCGACGGGCGACGACAAGGTCAACCTGGTCGTCTCTCTGCTGGCGAAGACGGAGTACGGCGTTCCGCGGGTGGTCGCCCGCGTCAACAACCCGAAGAACGAATGGCTCTTCAACGAGTCGTGGGGCGTTGACGTGGCCGTCTCCACCCCGCGCCTGATGTCGGCCCTGGTCGAGGAGGCGGTGAGCGTCGGCGACCTGGTCCGGCTGCTGCGCTTCAGCCACGGCGACGCCAACCTCGTCGAGCTGACCCTGCCGGAGGAGTCGGCCCTGGCCGGCACCCAGGTCGGCGATGTGGAGTGGCCGGAGGACACCTCGCTGGTCACCATCATCCGCGGGAACCGCGTCCTCACCCCGACCCAGGAGGACTCCCTGGAGGCAGGTGACGAACTGCTGTTCGTGGCCGCGCAAGCCCGCGAGGAGCAGCTGGAGGACCTGCTGTCGGTGCGCCGCGACGGCAGCACGTCGAGCTAGCGCCGCCGACACCGCTGGTCCACGACGATGGGGGCGCCCGGAGATGTACGGGGGCCCCCAAAAGAGGAAATGTGTGCACGGGTGCCAAACGGGGGTGGCGTACCCCCGGGGCCTCAGAAAGGTGAAGCGTCGG
>NZ_JBEOWS010000025.1:0-51433 GCF_040296125.1 Streptomyces sp. NPDC002265
CACGGGGCACGCGCCCGACGCCACGGACCGCCACCCCCGCGATGCGGGGCCGCCGCCTCCGCGGTCCACGGACATCGCCTCTGCGGTACGAGGCCTCCGCCTCCCCGGTGCGAGGCCGTTGCCCCTGGGCGCCGGGCGCCCTAGCGTCGGGGCATGGCAACGGGAGGGCCTCGACGCGACACGGCAGCACGCCTGCCGCGCCGCCGGCCGAGCCGCCACCCCGCCCTCACCCCCGCGCTCGCCCTCGCCGCCGGACTCGCGCTCCTGACAGGCGTGGCGGCGACCGGCTGTGACAGCGGCCCTCCCGGCCCCACCCGCGCACACGGCGCCTCCGGCCCGCCCTCCGCGTCCGGTGCGTCCGGTGGCACCACCGGGCGCGTCTCCCCGGCGCCCTCGGCCACCGCGCCCGAGGAACTGTGCACCCGTCTCGTCACCCACTGGGCCCGCCGGGCCCTGGACACCCCTACCTACGGTGACTATCAGTCGATGGGGCTGTCCAACGGCCAGTACGAGATCCTGCGCACGGCCGTGGACGCCGCGCGGGCCGAGAAGAAGCATCAAGGCGAGTCCGCGGCAATCGAGTTGATCGAACGTCAGACACGCAGCGCCTGCGCCGACCGGTACCGCTCCGGCGAACCGGACAAGGACCCCTGGCGGTGAGCGGCGGCGGCCCCGACGGCCCCGCAGGGGGCACCCCTCGCACAGCGGGCGGGATTCCCCGAACTCCCCCGGCCGGCACCGGCGGCCGGTGCCTTCCGAGCCACCCGCACCGGCTGAGCCTCCGTCAGGGCGGCCATCGCACCGCGCGCGCCGCCCCGTCGGCCGCCGACCCGTCCGGCCACAGCGGCCGCCCTCATGCGCCCCTGCCCACACAGCGTCAACACGCGTACCCGTACAGCGTCAACGCCCGTACCCCGCAAGGCCGTTCCCCGCACCGCCGTTCCCCGCCCGGACCGCGGTCGCGGCGCCCGTTCCGTCCCGCGCGCCACACCGCCCGGCGCACCGTCGCGGGGCTTGGGCCGGGAGGTGCCGCCGCAGGTCGAGTCCCGGCCGTCGGCCGTCGCGGACCGGCCGGGCCGGCCCTCCGCAGGACTCGCAACGGCGCCAGGCCAACAGACACTTTTCCGGACAAAAACCGGTTCAGCTCGCAAGATCGCCATCACCATGCATGTCACAGAATGCGGAAATGCGCCAAGAAACGCCGGTCCACCTTTCCCCGCCGTAACTCTACGTAATGCGCGCGCAATACAGGTTCCACGTTTAGCGCGGGCCCGGCGGTATACGCGCGACCCCTCGAAAGCCCTGCAAGTCGCCTGCGGCAACGATTTACGTCATCACCAAAACGCCTGAAGCACCTGGCTACTTCAAGGGCCATCCTGCAGGTTCTCACTATGCGGACAGGGCGAATCGGCCTGAATTCCACTGTTCCCCCCGCTCGGCACCGCTCTGCATTACCCCGTGTCATAACAAGAGCGTCACAGCCTTCGTCAGACCCTCCTCGACATTCCCTCCGCGCGCTTAGAGTCACGGCCAGTCACCGCGGCCGGAAACTCACTCCGGCCAGCGCTCGACTCGGCCCCTTCCAGGGGGGAGGGCCGCCCAGGGAAAGGACAAGAACGTGCGTCAACGTTCGCTCATCGCCATCACCGCCGCGCTGTCCGCGGGAGCACTCACCCTCACCGCCTGCGGTTCGCGTGACAGCGGCGACAAGAGCTCCGACAGCGGCGGCACCGTCGTCACCATCGGCGTGGACGCCCCGCTCACCGGCGACCTGTCCGCGCTGGGCCTCGGCATCAAGAACTCCGTCGACCTCGCCGCCAAGACGGCCAACAAGAAGAAGTACGTCGACGGCGTCACCTTCAAGATCGTCGCCAAGGACGACCAGGCGCAGCCCTCGTCCGGCCAGCAGAACGCCTCCGCCCTGGTCGCCGACAAGAGCGTCGTCGGCGTGGTCGGCCCGCTGAACTCCTCCGTGGCCGAGGCCATGCAGAAGGTCTTCGACGACGCCAAGCTCGTCGAGGTCTCCCCGGCCAACACCAACCCGGCGCTCACCCAGGGCACCAACTGGGCGACCAGCAAGGCCCGCACGTACAAGTCGTACTTCCGCACCGCGACCACGGACGCCATCCAGGGCCCGTTCGCCGCCCAGTACGTCTTCAACACCGCGAAGAAGAGCAAGGTCTTCGTCATCGACGACAAGAAGACCTACGGCGCCGGCCTCGCCGGTACCTTCACCAACGAGTTCAAGAAGCTCGGTGGCAAGGTCGTCGGCACCCAGCACATCAACCCCGACACCAAGGACTTCTCCGCGGTCGCCACCCAGGTCAAGAACTCCGGCGCCGACGTCGTCTACTACGGCGGCGAGTACCCGCAGGCCGGCCCGCTCAGCAAGCAGATCAAGGCCGCCGGCGCCAAGATCCCGCTGGTCGGCGGTGACGGCATCTACGCCGACGACTACCTCAAGCTCGGCGGCGCCTCCGCCGCGGGCGACCTCGCCACCTCCGTCGGCGCCCCGGTCGAGACCCTCGACTCCGCCAAGGAGTTCGTCGCCAACTACAAGGCCGGCGGCTACAAGGAGGAGTACGGCGCCTACGGCGGCTACTCCTACGACTCCGCCTGGGCGATCATCGAGGCCGTCAAGAAGGTCGTCGACGACAACGGCGGCAAGCTGCCCGACGACGCCCGCGCGAAGATCACCGCCGCCACCCAGAACGTCTCGTTCGACGGTGTGACCGGCAAGGTCTCCTTCGACGAGTTCGGCGACGCCACCAACAAGCAGCTCACCGTCTACGCCGTCGAGAACGGCGCGTGGAAGGCCGTCAACTCCGGCACCTACACCGGCTGACCCACCTCGCAACTCTGAGCCGCGCGGGGCGCTGTTCCACTGGCGCCCCGCGCGCACTCGCATCCGGCCCCACCCGTCGAAACATCCGAACCGTCTCGGAGGACATGCGGTGAACGAACTGCCGCAGCAGCTGGTCAACGGCCTGCTACTGGGATCCATGTACGGCCTGGTCGCCATCGGCTACACAATGGTCTATGGCATTGTCCAGCTCATCAACTTCGCCCACGGCGAGATCTTCATGACCGGAGCGTTCGGCGCTCTCACGGTCTACCTGTACATACTGCCTGACGGCACATCCATGATGATCGCCCTGCCGCTGATGCTGGTCGGCGCCGTCCTGGTCTCCGTCACCATCGCCGTTGGAGCGGAACGGTTCGCCTACCGCCCCCTCCGCAACGCACCACGCCTCGCCCCGCTCATCACCGCCATCGGCCTCTCGCTCGCCCTGCAGCAGGCCGTCTGGGCCTGGTACCCCGACGCCAAGTCGGCCATCGTCTTCCCCCAGATCGACGGCGGCCCCTTCAAGATCGGCAACGTCACCATCCAGACCGGTGACATCTTCCTGCTGATCGCGGCCCCCATCAGCATGGCCATCCTCGGCTACTTCGTGATGAAGACCCGCACCGGACGCGGCATGCAGGCCACCGCCCAGGACCCCGACACCGCGAAGCTGATGGGCGTCAACACCGACCGCATCATCGTGATCGCCTTCGCCCTCGGCGCCACCTTCGCCGCCGTCGGAGCCGTCGCCTACGGCCTCAAGTACGGCCAGATCGACTTCAAGATGGGCTTCCTGCTCGGCCTGAAGGCGTTCACCGCAGCCGTCCTCGGCGGCATCGGCAACATCTACGGAGCCATGATCGGCGGCCTCGTCCTCGGCGTCGCCGAGACCCTCGCCACCGCGTACATCGCCGACATCCCCGGTATGGACAAGTTCGGCAGCAACGCCTGGGCCGACGTCTGGGCCTTCGTACTCCTCATCCTCGTGCTGCTGTTCCGGCCCCAGGGCCTGCTCGGCGAGCGCGTCGCCGACAGGGCGTGACACCGATGACCACACAGACCACCGCACCCGAGACCCCCAGCACCCCGGCCACCACGCCGTCCGGTCTCATCGGCATCCCGCCGCAGATCGGCCGCGCACTGGCGACCGGCGGCGGCATCCTCACCGTCATCTCCACGTTCCTCGCCTGGACCTGGACCTCCGCCTTCCCCGGCGACCTCACCGTCTACGGCTACCCCGGCGGCCTCCAGGTCCTCGTCCTCATCGGCGGCGCCCTCACCACCCTCTTCGCCCTCGCCTCCTACGGCGTCAAGGGCCTGGGCTGGCTCGTCCCCGCCGGCGCCGACGGCGCCATCAAGTACGCCGCCCTCGCCACCTTCGCCACCGCCTGGTACACGGTCATCTCGATCAGCACCGACCTCGGCGGCGTCGTCAACCTCGAACCCGGCGGCTACCTCGTCGCCCTCGGCAGCCTCGCCGCCTTCCTCGGCGCCCTGGCCCTGCCCTTCGAGCACCCCGAGGCCGACCCGATCGACCCCGACGACACCGCCTGGGAGCACTCCAAGCACCAGGCCGCCCACCGGTGGGCCACGATCAAGGCCGCCTTCGCCGGCGGCAAGCCCCGCCCCGTCGGCACGCTCCCCTCGTACGTCGAGATCCTGATCATCGTCGCCGTCCTCGCCCTCGCCCTCGTCGTCTTCACCTACGGCATCGGCACCGAGTACGACGAACTGTTCATCGGCTTCCTGATCACCGCCGGCTTCGGCTTCGCCGCCCTCCACAAGTCCGGCCTGATCGCCCAGGCGTCGCAGATCACCGCCCGCCACCAGAACATCACCGTCTGCGGCGCCTTCGTCGCCGCCGCCGCGTTCCCCTTCACCCAGACCGACGACCAGTACGCGACCCTCGGCGTCTACATCCTCATCTTCGCCACCGTCGCCCTCGGCCTGAACATCGTCGTCGGCCTCGCCGGCCTCCTCGACCTCGGTTACGTCGCCTTCCTCGGCGTCGGCGCCTACGCCGCGGCCATGGTCTCCGGCTCCCCCAGCTCGCCGTTCCACGTGCACTTCCCGTTCTGGGCCGCCGCCCTCGTCGGCGCCGGAGCCTCGCTCGTCTTCGGCGTCCTCATCGGCGCCCCGACCCTGCGACTGCGCGGCGACTACCTCGCCATCGTGACCCTCGGCTTCGGAGAGATCTTCCGGATCACCGCCAACAACCTCGACGGCACCTCCGGCCCCGACGTCACCAACGGCTCCAACGGCATCTCGTCCATCCCGAACCTCGACATCCTCGGGTTCGACTTCGGCGCCGTCCACGACATCGCCGGCTTCCCCATCGGACGCTTCGCCAACTACTTCTTCCTGATGCTGATCATCACCGCCGTCGTCGTGCTCGTCTTCCGACGCAGCGGCAACTCCCGCATCGGCCGCGCCTGGGTCGCCATCCGCGAGGACGAGACCGCAGCCCTCGCCATGGGCATCAACGGCTTCCGCGTCAAGCTCATCGCGTTCGCCGTCGGCGCCTCCCTCGCCGGCCTCGCCGGCACCGTCCAGGCCCACGTCACCTACACCGTGACCCCCGAGCAGTACCTGTTCGCCGGCCCCATCCCGCCCAACTCCGCCTTCCTGCTCGCCGCGGTCGTCCTCGGCGGCATGGGCACCATCGGCGGCCCCCTCATCGGCGCCTCGCTGCTCTTCCTCATCCCCAACAAGCTCCAGTTCCTCGGCGACTACCAGCTCTTCGCCTTCGGTATCGCACTCATCCTGCTGATGCGCTTCCGTCCTGAGGGCCTCATCCCCAACCGACGCCGCCAGCTCGAGTTCCACGAAGACGCGGAAGCGCCCACCGTCCTCACCAAGGCAGGGGCCTGACCACCATGACCACCGACACCACCACCCAGGACACCACCCCCGGCGCCCCCGCCACCGGAGAGCCCGTCCTCGACGCCCGCGGCGTCACCATGCGCTTCGGCGGCCTCACCGCCGTGCGCAACGTCGACCTCACCGTCAACAGCGGCGAGATCGTCGGCCTCATCGGCCCCAACGGCGCCGGCAAGACCACCTTCTTCAACTGCCTCACCGGCCTCTACATCCCCACCGAGGGCGAGGTCCGCTACAAGGGCACGGTCCTGCCGCCCAAGTCCTTCAAGGTCACCGCCGCCGGCGTGGCACGCACCTTCCAGAACATCCGTCTCTTCGCCAACATGACGGTCCTGGAGAACGTGCTGGTCGGCCGCCACACCCGCACGAAGGAAGGTTTCTGGTCGGCTGTCCTGCGCCTGCCCGGATTCCACAAGGCCGAAGCCGCCTCCCGCGCCCGCGCCATGGAACTCCTGGAGTTCGTCGGCCTCGCCGACAAGGCCGAACACCTGTCCCGCAACCTCCCCTACGGCGAGCAGCGCAAGCTGGAGATCGCCCGCGCCCTCGCCAGCGACCCGGGCCTGCTCCTGCTCGACGAGCCCACCGCCGGCATGAACCCGCAGGAGACCCGGGCCACCGAGGAACTGGTCTTCGCGATCCGCGACATGGGCATCGCCATCCTCGTCATCGAGCACGACATGCGCTTCATCTTCAACCTCTGCGACCGCGTCGCCGTCCTCGTCCAGGGCGAGAAGCTCGTCGAGGGCGACAGCGCGACCGTGCAGGGCGACGAGCGCGTCGTCGCCGCCTACCTCGGAGAGCCCTTCGAGGGCGCCCCCGGCGCGGACGAGGCCGCCGAGGTCGCAGCGGCCGAGGCCGAGGCGGAGACCCCCGCGGCCGAGGCCCCCGAGGTCACGGCGGACGACACCGAGGCCGAGACCACCGCGGCCGAGGCCGAGGACGCCGAAGCCACCGACGCACCCGCCGACACCACGACGGACGCCGAGGACGCAGAGGACGCAGGAACCGCCGCGGACGCCGACACCCAGGCAGACACCGCGCCCGGCAAGGAGAACGACCGATGACCGCACTGCTCGAAGTCGAGGACCTCCGGGTCGCCTACGGCAAGATCGAAGCCGTCAAGGGCATCTCGTTCAAGGTCGAGGCCGGCGAGGTCGTCACCCTCATCGGCACCAACGGCGCCGGCAAGACGACCACCCTGCGCACCCTCTCCGGCCTGCTCAAGCCGGTCGGCGGCCAGATCAAGTTCAACGGCAAGTCGCTGAAGAAGATCCCCGCCCACCAGGTCGTCTCGCTGGGACTCGCCCACTCCCCCGAGGGGCGGCACATCTTCCCGCGCATGACCATCGAGGACAACCTGCGCCTCGGCGCGTTCCTGCGCAGCGACAAGCCCGGCATCGAGAAGGACATCCAGCGCGCCTACGACCTCTTCCCCATCCTGGGCGAACGTCGCAAGCAGGCCGCGGGCACCCTCTCCGGCGGTGAGCAGCAGATGCTCGCCATGGGCCGCGCGCTCATGTCCCAGCCCAAGCTGCTGATGCTCGACGAGCCCTCCATGGGCCTCTCGCCGATCATGATGCAGAAGATCATGGCGACCATCGCCGAGCTGAAGTCCCAGGGCATGACCATCCTGCTCATCGAGCAGAACGCCCAGGCGGCCCTCTCGCTCGCCGACCACGGCCACGTCATGGAGGTCGGCAACATCGTCCTCTCCGGCACCGGCCGCGACCTGCTGCACGACGAGTCGGTCCGCAAGGCGTACCTCGGCGAGGACTGATCCCAGGCCCTCACCGCACGACGAGGCCCGCACCCCCTGGTCCCAGGGAGCGCGGGCCTCGTCGTACATACGGCGGCGGAGCTCAGCCCTTCGCGGCCTTCTTCTCCTCGGCGTCCGCGATGACGGCCTCGGCGACCTGCTGCATCGACATCCGCCGGTCCATCGACGTCTTCTGGATCCAGCGGAACGCGGCCGGCTCGTTCAGCCCGTACTCGGTCTGGAGCACCGACTTCGCCCGGTCCACCAGCTTGCGCGTCTCCAGCCGCTGGGAGAGGTCCGCGATCTCCCCCTCCAGCGCCTTCAGCTCCGCGAAACGCGACACGGCCATCTCGATCGCCGGCACGACATCGCTCTTGCTGAACGGCTTCACCAGATACGCCATCGCACCGGCGTCCCGGGCCCGCTCCACGAGGTCGCGCTGCGAGAACGCGGTCAGCATCAGCACGGGCGCGATGCGCTCCTCGGCGATCTTCTCCGCGGCGGAGATACCGTCCAGCTTGGGCATCTTCACATCGAGGATGACCAGGTCCGGCTGGTGCTCGCGGGCGAGCTCGACGGCCCGCTCGCCGTCACCCGCCTCACCGACGACGGAGTAGCCCTCCTCCTCCAGCATCTCTTTGAGGTCGAGCCGGATCAGGGCCTCGTCCTCGGCGATGACGACACGGGTCGTCAGCGGAGGCACGTGCGACTGTTCGCCGTCGGGCGCGTCTACGGGCTGGGGCGACTCGGGGGCGGTCACGGGGGCTCCTCGTTCAGGGGCAGGGGTACTGCTGACAAGAGCCTACCTAGCTGCGGTAGGGTGGGTGCGCGAGGGGTTGGACTTTTCCTTCCTTTCAAAGGCCCCAGTACTCCAATCGGTTAGAGAGGCCGCTCTCAAACAGCGGACAGTGTGGGTTCGAATCCCACCTGGGGCACTTTTCCTTCCATTCAAAGGTTGCACCCGAAAGCGGATGTCCACATTCTCGTGAACATCCGCTTTTTGCTGCGTGGCGTCATCGCCCTCCACGCAGAGTGGCCGCATGTACGACATCAGCACCCGTGAGCGAACACTTGCCCTGGTGGCCCAGGGGCGCAGTCTGAACTCCGTCAGCAAGGAGACCGGGATCTCCCGGGCCGCGATCCGCTCGTGGCATACGCGGCTGGAGCCTCGGCGCGCCGGCCACGAGTGCCCTCGATGTCAGGGCCGGTCAGGTGCGCCTCGGAACCCGGCGGCGTACGCCTATCTCCTGGGCTTCTATCTCGGCGACGGTTGTATCAGCGCAGGCCGAAGAGGCGTGTACGCCTTGCGGATCGTGTGCGACAACGCTTGGCCCGGAATCATCGACGCCTGTGAGGCGGCGATGCGTGAGGTCCATCCGCTGAACCGTGTGTGCCGGGTCAGGAAGCAGGGCTGTGTCGCCGTCACCAGTTTCAGCAAGCACTGGACTTGCCTGTTCCCCCAGCACGGTCCCGGCAAGAAGCACGAGCGGCGTATCGTCCTCGAAGCCTGGCAGTGGGAGATCGTCGACGCCCACCCCTGGGACTTCGTGCGGGGGCTCATCCATTCCGACGGCTGCCGCGTCATCAACTGGACGACCCGCGTGATCGCTGGTGAGCGCAAGCGTTATGAGTATCCGCGGTATTTCTTCACCAACCTGTCGGAGGACGTCGTCCACTTGTTCACGCGGTCGCTCGACCTCGTGGGTGTCGAATGGAAGAAGGCGAACGTCCACAACATCTCCGTAGCCCGCAAAGCCTCCGTGGCCCTCATGGATGTCCACGTGGGGCCGAAGTACTGAGCCGCGCCGCCTACTTGGGGCTGTCGTCCTCGCCCACGTGGTGGACCCTGACCAGGTTCGTCGAGCCGGAGACGCCGGGCGGGGAGCCTGCCGTGATGACCACGATGTCGCCCTTGCGGCAGCGGCCGTACCGCAGCAGGAGTTCGTCGACCTGGGCCACCATCGCGTCCGTGGAGTCGACGCGGGGGCCGAGGAAGGTCTCCACGCCCCAGGTCAGGTTCAGCTGGGAGCGGGTGGCGGGTTCCGGGGTGAAGGCGAGGAGGGGGATCGGGGAGCGGTAGCGGGAGAGGCGGCGGACGGTGTCGCCGGACTGGGTGAAGGCGACCAGGAACCGGGCGCCGAGGAAGTCGCCGATCTCTGCGGCCGCGCGGGCGACCGCGCCGCCCTGGGTGCGGGGTTTGTTGCTGTCGGTCAGCGGCGGGAGGCCCTTGGCGAGGATGTCCTCCTCGGCGGCTTCGACGATCTTCGCCATGGTGCGGACGGTCTCGATGGGGTATTTGCCGACGCTCGTCTCGCCGGAGAGCATCACGGCGTCCGTGCCGTCGATGACGGCGTTGGCGACGTCGCTGGCTTCCGCGCGGGTGGGGCGGGAGTTGTCGATCATCGAGTCGAGCATCTGGGTGGCGACGATGACCGGTTTGGCGTTGCGCTTGGCGAGTTTGATGGCGCGCTTCTGGACGATCGGGACCTGTTCCAGGGGCATTTCCACGCCGAGGTCGCCGCGGGCGACCATGATGCCGTCGAAGGCGGCGACGATGTCGTCGATGTTGGTGACGGCCTGGGGCTTTTCGACCTTGGCGATGACGGGGAGGCGGCGGCCTTCCTCGTCCATGATGCGGTGGACGTCCAGGATGTCCTTGCCGCTGCGGACGAAGGAGAGGGCGACTACGTCGAAGCCGTTGTGCAGGGCCCAGCGCAGGTCGGCCTCGTCCTTCTTGGAGAGGGCGGGGACGGAGACGGCGACGCCGGGGAGGTTGAGGCCCTTGTGGTCGGAGACGAGGCCGCCTTCGATGACGGTGGTGTGGACGCGGGGGCCGTCGACGGAGGTGACTTCGAGGCATACCTTGCCGTCGTCGACGAGGATGCGTTCGCCGGTGGTGACGTCGTCGGCGAGGCCCTGGTAGGTGGTTCCGCAGCTGTTGCGGTCTCCTTGGGCGCCGTCCTCGACGGTGATGGTGAAGGTGTCGCCGCGTTCAAGGAGTACGGGGCCTTCGGTGAACCGGCCGAGGCGGATCTTCGGGCCCTGAAGGTCGGCGAGGAGGCCGACGCTGCGTCCGGTCTCGTCGGAGGCCCTGCGTACGCGCTGGTACCGCTCCTCGTGTTCGGCGTGTCCGCCGTGGCTGAGGTTGAAGCGGGCGACGTCCATTCCTGCGTCGACCAGGGCTTTGATCTGGTCGTACGAGTCGGTGGCGGGCCCGAGGGTGCAGACGATTTTTGCTCGGCGCATGGTTCGAGCCTAGGGCTTACCGGTCGGTAGGGGTTTTGGTGCTGCATGTCTACTCAACAACGCTTGCGTGAAAGGTTCTTGACGAGTGTTGAATGGGCGGCGGTGTGCTCCGATGAGCATGTGATCGGCTCAGAGCCGGGGTGGCCGGATGGTGAAACGGGCGTTGACGGAGGCGTGCAGGCGCTGGCGCTGGGGTTCGAGGTCGAGGGGTGCGGCGGTGGTCTCCTCGGTGGCGCCGGCGTAGGACATGGAGCGGATGCGGCCGGGGTGCTGGGGGTGGGTCGGCGGGCTGTTCTCGGCGCCGATGTCGGCGAGTTCGACGAGGGCGTGGAGTGTGGTGCCGAGGGCTTCGGCGTACTCGCGGGCGCGTTGGACGGCTTCGCGTACGGCTTTCTGGCGTACGTCGCGGTGGGCGGGTGAGTCGGGGCGCAGGGTCCACCAGGGGCCGTCGACGCTGGTGAGGTCGTGGTCGGCCAGGCGGCTGACGAGTTCGCCGAGGGCGGTGAAGTCGGTGAGTTCGGCGGTGGTGCGGACGGCGCCGTGGTAGGTGCGGACGCGTTCGCCGCGGCCGTGCCTGGTGAGTTCGGGGGTGATGGAGAAGGCGCCGGTCTCCAGGCGTTCGACGGCGTTGCCGTAGGTCTTGACGAGGTCGAGGACGGCTGTGTTGCGGCGGGTGAGGTCGTCGAGTGCGGTGCGTCGGTCCTTGCCGCGTGCGCCGACGGTGACGGTGATGCGGGCGATCTCGGGGTCGACTTCGAGGTGGGCTTCGCCGCGGACGGCGATGCGTGGGGCGTCGGGTGTGCCGTAGGCGGCGGCGGGTGGTGGGGTGTCCGGGTCGGTGGGGGCGGTGGGGTCCGAGGGGGTGGCCATACGTCCAACTCTGTCACCGGTTGGCCGATTTCGGGGTCGGAAGTCATAGGTCAGGTCACCGGATCGCAACCTGTTGGACCTGTTGCGGTCCGGCATGGAGGGACCAGAATCTACGCGCGCCAGAATCTACGCGCGTTGTTGTCCGTTCTTGGAGGAGAACCAGACATGCCGTTGGACCGTCGGAAGTTTCTGAAGAAGTCCGCCGTGACCGGGGCGGGGGTGGCGATCGGGGGCGCGGCGGCGGCTCCGGCGGCGCAGGCCGCGGAGTCGGCGTCGGCGAAGAAGCCGGCCGGGAAGCCGGTCAAGCAGCCGAAGCGGTATGCGCTGACCGTGATGGGCACGACCGATCTGCACGGGCACGTGTTCAACTGGGACTACTTCAAGGACGGGGAGTACTCCGACGCCAAGGGCAACACGATGGGCCTGGCGCGCATCTCGACCCTGGTGAACCAGATCCGCAAGGAGCGGGGGCACTGCAACACGCTGCTGCTGGACGCGGGTGACACCATCCAGGGCACGCCGCTGACGTACTACTACGCGAAGGTCGACCCGATCACCGCCAAGGGCGGTCCGGTGCACCCGATGGCGCAGGCGATGAACGCGATCGGGTACGACGCTGCGGCGCTGGGCAATCACGAGTTCAACTACGGCATCGAGACGCTGCGGAAGTTCGAGAGCCAGCTGCGCTTCCCGCTGCTCGGTGCGAACGCGGTGGACGCGAAGTCGCTGAAGCCGGCGTTCCCGCCGTACTTCATCAAGGAGTTCCACGTTCCGGGTGCTCCGCCGGTGAAGGTCGCGGTGCTGGGTCTGACGAACCCGGGTATCGCGATCTGGGACAAGGCTTATGTGCAGGGGAAGTTGGCGTTCCCCGGCCTGGAGGAGCAGGCGGCGAAGTGGGTGCCGAAGCTGAAGTCGATGGGTGCGGACGTGGTGGTCGTCTCGGCACACTCGGGCGCTTCGGGTACGTCGTCGTACGGTGACCAGCTGCCGTACGTGGAGAACGCGGCCGCCAATGTGGCCAGGCAGGTGCCGGGTATCGACGCGATCCTGGTCGGGCACGCGCATCTGGAGATCCCGGAGCTGAAGGTCGTCAACGAGGCGACGGGCCGTACGGTCGTGCTGTCGGAGCCGCTGTGCTTCGCCGAGCGGCTGACCCTGTTCGACATCGGGCTGGTGTTCGCGAAGGGCCGGTGGGAGGTCGAGTCGGTGGCGGCGTCGCTGCTGAACTCGAACACGGTCGCGGACGACCCGAAGATCACCAGGCTGCTGGCCGACGAGCACGCGAAGGTGGTGGCGTACGTCAACCAGGTGGTCGGCACGGCGACCGCGACGCTGACGACGGTCGACGCCCGGTACAAGGACGCCCCGATCATCGATCTGATCACCAAGGTCCAGGAGGACGTGGTGAAGGCGGCGCTGGCGGGTACGTCGTACGCGTCGCTGCCGGTGATAGCGCAGGCCTCGCCGTTCTCGCGGACGTCGGAGATCCCGGCCGGGGATGTGACGATCCGGGGTCTGTCGAGCCTGTACGTGTACGACAACACGCTGGTGGCGAAGTTGCTGACGGGTGCGCAGGTGCGGGCGTACCTGGAGTACTCGGCGGAGTACTTCGTGCAGACGGCGGTGGGTGCGGTGGTCGACACGGAGGCGCTGACGAACGCGAACGGCCGGCCGGACTACAACTACGACTATGTGTCGGGTCTGGTGTACGACATCGACATCGCGCAGCCCGCGGGTTCGCGGATCAAGAACCTGACGTACAACGGTGCGGCGCTGGACGACGCGCAGCAGTTCGTGCTGGCGGTGAACAACTACCGTGCCAATGGCGGCGGTGCGTTCCCGTACGTGGCGTCGGCGCCGGAGTTGTGGTCGGAGTCGACGGAGATCCGGACGCGGATCGCGGAGTGGGTGACGGCGAAGGGTGTGCTGGACCCGAAGGACTTCGCGTCGGTGGACTGGAAGCTGACCCGTGAGGGCACGCCGGTCTTCTGACCGTAGGGGTTCCCGGCGCCGGGGGTGTCGCGGGGTGGTCGTAGGCCGACGGCGGCGTTCTTCTCGGGCGCCGCCGTCGTCGTGTTTCCGGCCGGTTCGGCTGTGGTGGGGTCAGCGGTGTTCGGCGAGGTGGGTGAGGGTTTCGGACCGGCGGGCCTGGGGGATCCGGGGGTGTGGTTCGAGTCCGAAGGTGGTGAAGGCGGTGCGGGCCGGGAGGGGGTAGGTCTCCTTTCCGGTGAGGGAGTTGAGGATGGCGGCGCTGCGCCAGGCGGCGAGGCCGAGGTCGGGGGTGCCGACGCCGTGGGTGTGCAGTGCGGCGTTCTGGATGTAGGCGTGGCCGGTGACGGCCGGGTCGAGGACGAGGCGGAAGTGCTCGTCGACGCGGGGGCGTTCACGGTTGTCGCGGCGCAGGTAGGGGTCGAGTCCGGCGAGGATGGGTTCCAGGGGGCGTTGCCGGTGGCCGGTGGCGAGGACGACGGCGTCGGTGGTGAGGCAGGTGCGGTTGCCCTGCTGGATGTGTTCCAGGTGGAGTTCGATCCTGGTGATGCCGACGCCGACGCGGCCGGCGGTGCGGACGTGGACGCCGGGGGTGAGGACGGCCTGGGGCCAGCCGCCGTGCAGGGTGCGGCGGTAGAGCTCGTCGTGGATGGCGGCGATGGTGTCGGTGTCGATGCCCTTGTGGAGCTGCCACTGGCTGGTGACGAGCCGGTCGCGGGTGGTTTCGTCGAGGCTGTGGAAGTAGCGGGTGTAGTCGGGGGTGAAGTGCTCCAGGCCGAGTTTGGAGTACTCCATCGGGGCGAACGCCTCGGTGCGGCCGATCCAGTGGATGCGGTCGCGGCCGGGTGCGCGGTGGCGTAGCTGGTCGAGGAAGATCTCGGCGCCCGACTGTCCGGAGCCGACGACGGTGATGTGGTCGGCGGCGAGGAGGCTCGCCCGGTGGGTGAGGTAGTCGGCGGCGTGGACGACGGGTACGCCGGGGGCGTCGGCGAGGGGTCTGAGCGGTTCGGGTACGTGGGGTTCGGTGCCGATGCCGAGGACGATGTTGCGGGCGTGGGTGCGGCCGGGGGCCGCGGCGGTGCCGTCGTGGCCGAGTCGGGTGAACTCGATTTCGAAGAGGTCGCGTCCGGGGTTCCAGCGGACGCTGTCGACCTGGTGGCGGAAGTGCAGGCCGGGGAGGTGGTCGGCGACCCAGCGGCAGTAGGCGTCGTATTCGGCGCGCTGGATGTGGAAGCGCTCGGCGAAGTAGAAGGGGAAGAGGCGCTCGCGGGCCTTGAGGTAGTTGAGGAAGGTCCAGGGGCTGGTGGGGTCGACGAGGGTCACGAGGTCCGCGAGGAAGGGGACCTGGATGGTGGCGCCGTCGATGAGGAGGCCGGGGTGCCAGTCGAAGGCGGGGCGCTGTTCGTAGAAGACGGCGTCGAGTTCGGGGAGGGGGTGGGCGAGGGCGGCGAGGGAGAGGTTGAGGGGGCCGATGCCGATGCCGACGAGGTCGCGGGGTGCTGCGGGCTCGTGGTGTGGGGGGTGGGTCATCTGGGGGTGGTTCCTTCCACGAGGTCGACGAGTGCGGTGAGGTCGTCGGGCCGGGTGTGGGGGTTGAGGAGGGTGGCTTTGAGCCAGAGGCGGCCGTCGAGGTGGGCGCGGCCGAGGACGGCGCGGCCCTGGTGGAGCAGTTGTCGGCGGATGCCGGCGACGGTGGTGTCGGTGGCGTCGGTGGGGCGGAAGAGGACGGTGCTGATGGTGGGGCGGTCGTAGAGCTCGAAGCGGGGGTGGGCCTCGAGGAGTTCGGCGAGTGCGGCGGCGTGGGCGCAGACCTGGTCGACGAGGGCTCCCAGGCCGGTTCTGCCGAGGGTCCCGAGGGTGACGGCGATCTTGAGGATGTCGGGTCGGCGGGTGGTGCGCAGGGAGCGTCCGAGGAGGTCGGGGAGGCCTGCTTCGGTGTCGTCGTCGGCGTTGAGGTAGTCGGCGTGTTGGTGCAGTGCGGTGAGGTCGTGGGGGTCCTGTACGGCGAGGAGGCCGGCGGCGACGGGTTGCCAGCCGAGTTTGTGCAGGTCGAGGGTGACGGTGTGGGCGGCGTCGAGGCCTGCGAGGGCGGTGCGGTGGCGGTCGCTGAACAGGAGGCCGCCGCCGTAGGCGGCGTCGATGTGGAGCCGGGCGCCGTGGGTGGTGCACAGGCCGGCGATCTCGGGCAGCGGGTCGATGAGGCCGGCGTCGGTGGTTCCGGCGGTGGCAGCGACGAGGAGGGGGCCGTGGAGTTCGGTGAGGGCCTCGTCGAGGGCGGCCGGGTCGAGGGTGCCTGCGGGGGCGGGGACGACGACGGGGTCGGGCAGTCCGAGCAGCCAGGCGGCGCGGGGCAGGGAGTGGTGGGCGTTGGCTCCGTGGACCAGCCGCAGGCCGGCGCCGTGGGTCTCCCGGGCGAGGAGCAGGGCGAGTTGGTTGGCCTCGGTGCCGCCGGTGGTGACGAGGGCGTCGGTGAGTCCGGCGAGACGGGCGAGCGCGCGGGAGACCCGGGCTTCGAGTTCTGAGGCCGCGGGTGCCTGGTCCCAGGAGTCGAGGGAGGGGTTGAGGACGCTGACGGCGAGGTCGGCGGCGGTGGCGACGGCGAGCGGTGGGCAGTGCAGATGGGCGGCGCACAGGGGGTCCGCGGGGTCGGCGGCGCCCTCGGCGAGGGCGTGTACGAGGGTGCGCAGGGCGTCGGGGTCGCCGTGGTCGGGCAGGACGTCCTTGACGGCGTCGGTGAGGCGGGCGGCGACCGCGGGTGGTCCGCCGGCGGGCAGCGGGCCGCCGCGGGCCCGGCCGCCGTCGCGCAGGGCGTCCAGGACGGTGTCGAGCAGCGGCCGCAGGGCTTGGTGTCCGTCGGGGCCTGAGGCGAGCGGCGGCGTGCTCATGATGCTCCTCCGGGGCGCGGGGCAGGGGAGCATCGGCTTGTGCGCGGATGCTGCGGCGCGTCCGAAGAACCCAACGATCGGAACCCGTTCGGGGGTACTCCCGGGCGGGGAAATCGTGTCGGGACGCAGGCGGGGCGCCGGGCCGGGGCGGGCGCGCCGGGAGGTGAAGGGGGCGGACCCCGCCGTGTAGGTGGTGGGGCCCGCCCGGGTGGTGCGCCGGCGGTGGTGCGTCCGTGGTCGTGTGCCGGAGGTGTGCCGGTGTTGCGCTGCCGGTGGGTCGGTGGTGTTAGGCCTGCCGGACCCGCAGGGCTCGGGCGAGGTCGTCGTGCTGGTCGACGAGTTTGCGGCGCAGGGCCGGGGTGGGGTCGGCGTCGCGCAGGCACTCCTCGCCCAGGCGCAGGGTGTCGGCGTGGACGGCGACGGCGGGGAACGCCCAGCGGCCCGCGGCCTCGGCGATGGCGGGGCCGCGGCGGGCGGCGACGGCGACGGCGTCCTGGAAGTAGCGCGGGATGTACTCCCCTACGAGGTCGGCCTGTTCGGGCTGCCAGAACCCCTGGGCGGTAGCGGTGAACAGGTAGTTGGACAGGTCGGTCGTCTCGTCGGTGGCGAACATCGCGTCCCAGGCGGCGCGTTTGGCGCGGGGGTCGGGCAGGGCGGCGCGGCAGCGGGCGGCGCCTTCCTGTCCGGTGGCGCTGGGGTCCTGGCGGAGTTCGGCGTCGATGGCGGTGTCGTCGATCGCGCCGAGGACGGCGAGCCGGGCGAGGATGCGCCAGCGCAGTTCGGGGTCGAGTTCGGGGCCGCCGGGGACGGTTCCGTCGGCGAGCCAGGCGCTGAGGGTGTCCGGGTGGGCGGCGGCGTCGATGAAGTGGCGTACGGCGACCAGGCGCAGGCCGGGGTTGTCGCCGTCCTCGGTGCGGCGGATGAGGTCGCGGCAGAGGCTTCTGAGGGTGGCGAGGGCGGCGGGGCGCTCCTCGGGCGTGAGGTAGCGGTCGGCGATCTGGCCGGCGGCGAAGGCGAGGACGCCCTGGACGAGGGCGAGGTCGTTCTCGCGCGGGAGGTGGGTGTGGGCGGTCTCCAGGTAGGCGGAGGGCGGGAGTTCGCCGTCGCGTACGCAGTCGCGCAGGGCGTTCCAGACGACCGCGCGGGTCAGCGGGTCGGGCAGGCCGGACAGGCCGGTGCGGATGGTCTCGAAGGACTCGGGGTCGAAGCGGATCTTGGCGTAGGTGAGGTCGCCGTCGTTGAGGAGCAGCAGTGCGGGGCGCTTGCCGATGGCCTGGGGGGTGGTCTGCGGGATGTCGAGGTCGAGGCGTCCGCGCAGCGTGAGGCAGCCCTGGTCGTCGCCGTGGTCGCGGTCGTAGAGGCCGACGGAGATGCGGTGGGGGCGGCTGCCGGTGTGCCGGACGGTCAGGGTGCGGGTGCCGTCGGCGTCGGCGGTGACGTCCGGGGTGATGGTGTCGACTCCGGTGGTGCGCAGCCAGGCGTCGGCCCAGGCGTGGACGTCGCGGTCGGTGTTCGCGGCGAGGGAGTCGATGAAGTCGGCGAGGGTGGCGTTGGCGAAGCGGTGGCGGGCGAAGTGGGTGTTGATGCCGGCCAGGAAGTCCTTCTCGCCGAGCCAGGCGACGAGTTGGCGCAGTGCGGAGGCGCCCTTGGCGTAGGAGATGCCGTCGAAGTTGAGGAGTGCGGAGGCGGTGTCCTCGACGGCTTCGGGGGCGACGGGATGGGTGGAGGGGCGCTGGTCGGCCTCGTAGCCCCAGGCCTTGCGGGCGACGCCGAATTCGGTCCAGGTGCCGGTGAAGCGGGTGGCTTCGGTGAGGGTCTGGTAGCCCATGTACTCGGCGAAGGACTCGTTCAGCCAGATGTCGTCCCACCACTGGAGGGTGACGAGGTCGCCGAACCACATGTGGGCCATCTCGTGGGCGATGACCATGGCGCGGGTCTGCCGCTCGGTGTCGGTGACGGCGGAGCGGTAGACGAAGTCGTCGCGGAAGGTGACCAGGCCGGGGTTCTCCATGGCGCCGGCGTTGAACTCGGGGACGAACGCCTGGTCGTAGGAGTCGAAGGGGTAGGGCTCCTCGAACTTCTCGTGGTAGCGGTCGTAGCACTGCCTGGTGATGTCGAGGAGTTCCTCGGCGTCCGCGTCGAGGTGGGGGGCGAGGGAGCGGCGGCAGTGGATGCCGAAGGGCAGGCCGCGGTGCTCGGTGCGTACGGAGTGCCAGGGGCCGGCGGCGACGGCGACGAGGTAGGTGGAGATGAGGGGGGTGGGGGCGGCCTGCCAGCGGCCTTCGCCGAGGTGCTCGGTGACGCTGTTGGCCAGGACGCTCCAGCCTTCGGGGGCCCGGACGGTCAGGTCGAAGACGGCCTTGAGGTCGGGCTGGTCGAAGGCGGCGAAGACGCGCTGCACGTCGTCCATGAACAGCTGGGTGTAGAGGTAGGTCTCGCCGTCGGTGGGGTCGGTGAAGCGGTGCATGCCCTCGCCGGTGCGGGAGTAGCGCATGCGGGCGTCGACGCGCAGTTCGTGCTCGCCGGTGGTGAGGTTCTTCAGGGGCAGCCGGTTGCCGTCGAGGCCGGCCGGGTCGAGGGGCTGTCCGTCGAGGGTGGCGGAGCGCAGTTCGGCGGGCTTGAGCTCGACGAAGGTGTCCGCCTCCGAGCGGGCGGTGAACCTGATGACGGTCACGGACCCGAAGGTGTCGTCGCCGGTGGTCAGATCGAGTTCGATCGTGTAGCGGTGGACGTCGAGGAGCCGGGCACGGGTCTGCGCTTCGTCGCGCGTCAGTACGGACATGAACGACATGCTGCCTGATGGCGTCGGAATGGCACAGTGGCGGTTCGGTACGTTCCCTATGTCCCCTCGCGCGCCGGAGCCGCCCAAGGTGTGTCGCGTTGGGGTGGAACGCGGGCGTCCAGGTGGGTCGGTCCGGTCCGTGGGAGGTGGTCCGAGGGGTCGGTGCGGTCCTTGAGGAGGGTGCGCAGGTCGCGGACCTCCTGCTCCAGGGTCAGCTCGCGGCGGCGGGCGTCGTAGAGGTAGCGGATCTTGGTGCGCAGGGCCCAGGGGTCGACGGGTTTGGCGACCAGGTCGGCGACGCCGAGCGCGAAGGCGGCGGCGGTGAGTTCGGGGTCGGGGCCGAAGCCGGTGAGCAGGACGACGGGAATGTGCTGGGTCTGTTCGACGCGGCGCATGTAGCGCACGACGTCCAGGCCCTCGACGCCGGACATGCGCACGTCGAGCAGGAGCAGTCCGACCCGGCCGCGCAGTATCTGTTTCAGTGCCGCGTCGCCGCTGGTGGCGCGGCTGATCCGGTGGCCGAGCGGGGCGAGGGTGTTCTCCAGGGCGTAGAGGGTGTCCTCGTGGTCGTCGACGATGAGGATCGCGTCATCCGACGGCATGGCCCGACGTCCCTCCCGCGGTGGGACCACCAGCTGGCGTCCGGGGTGCTGACGCGCTGTGCCCGCCGGTTGACGAGCGGTGCACAGCGCAGCATGCCTCGGACGGGTGCCCGTGTCACCTCCCGGCGGGGCGGACCGGCGTCAATCGGCCGTCGTGGGGGTGCCGTTCGTGGGGGTGCCGTTGACGGTGGTGCCGTTGGCGTTGGCGGTGGCGTCCGCGATGCGTTCGTGGTGGCGGATGACCTCGGCGACGATGAAGTTGAGGAACTTCTCGGCGAAGGCGGGGTCGAGTTTGGCGTTCTCGGCGAGGGTGCGCAGCCGGGCGATCTGCCGGGCCTCGCGGTCGAGGTCGGCGGGGGGCAGCTGGTGTGCGGCCTTGAGGTGGCCCACCTGCTGGGTGCACTTGAAGCGTTCGGCGAGCATGTGGACGACGGCGGCGTCGATGTTGTCGATGCTGTTGCGCAGCCGGTCGAGTTCCTCGCGGACGGCGGGGTCGATGCCGCCGTCGCCGGTGGGACTGGTGGTCATGGGCATTCACCCTACGCGGCGCCGCCCGCGGGCGGCCTACGGCCTCCTCCGGTACGGACGGGACGGGGCGGGGCGAGTGGCGGGGTCCGGGACGGGCGGCGGGGCCGCGGATGCCGGGAGCCGGCAAGCGGTGGGGGTATTCCGCGCGCGGGCTCGTAGAGTGGAAGCGGGATCAGGCGTCTTGGGGGTGCGGGCGTGGCGAACGGCGGACCGGTCGAGCACGGCTACCCGCATCTGGAGACGGTGCGGGCCGCGGTCACCGCGCTGTACCGGCGGCTGTCGTACGACACGATCCAGACCTTCGCGACGAGTGTGGCGCCGGTCGACGTGGCGTTCTGCGACACCGACGATCTTCATCTGGGTACCCAGCGCGTGGCGCGTGAGCTGGTGCGCCACTACCGGCTGCCGGATGCCCGGATGATCGTCGGCTTCCGGGAGATGGAACACGCGGCGCACATCGAGCTGGCCGCGGGTCCGGAGTACTTCGTGGAGCTGAACGACCGGTTCCGTACCCATCGCAGGGACATCGGCGCGGCACTGGCCCACGAGATCATGCACGTGTATCTGCACCGGCTGGATCTGTCCTTCCCCGGCACGCGGGACAACGAGATCCTCACGGACACGGCGACGACCTATCTGGGTGCGGGCTGGCTGCTGCTGGACGCGTTCCGGGAGGACGCGGTGACCTCGCAGAAGCTGGGTTATCTCACGCCGGAGGAGTTCGGGTACGTGCTGGCCAAGCGCGCGCTGCTGTTCGGCGAGGACCCGTCGACGTGGTTCACCAGCGCGCAGGCGTACGAGGCGTACACGCGGGGCATGGCGCAGGCGCGCCGGGACGAGCAGCAGCCGCCGCTGACGGCGGCGGGCTGGGCGGGCCGGCGGCGTTACGCCCGGGACCGCCGGCACGCCCAGGACCGGGGGCCGGCCGTCGGGTCCGGCACCGCCTACGCGTTCACTCCGGACGGCCGGGGGCCGCTTCGGGTGTCGTTCCCGTGCCCGACCTGCCATCAGCGGATCAGGGTGCCGGTGCGGGGGCGGGTGCGGGCGCGGTGCGCGCTGTGCCGGACGGTGCTGGAGTGCGACACGTAGACCTCACGTCACGTGGGCCGCACGGCGTACCCGGGCCGGGCGGCGGGCGCCCCGGTACGCGAGGGGCACGGCGCGTCCGGGCCGGACGGTGGATGTCACCGGCTTCCGTACACCGTGCCCGGCGGCTGTGCGTCCTTGATCAGCCGTCGTACGGCCTCCCCCGCCTCCTCCGGCCGCCACCGCTGCTCGCCGGCCGCCGTGGGGCCGGTCCGCCAGCCCTCCATGACAGTGATCCGGCCTCCTTCGGCCTCGAAGACCCGCCCGGTGACACCGGCGCTGGCGGCCGAGCCCAGCCAGACGACCAGGGGTGAGACGTTCTCGGGGGCCATCGCGTCGAAGCCCGCTTCCGGCGCCGTCATGGCCTGCGCGAAGGTGTCCTCGGTCATTCTCGTCCGGGCCGCGGGCGCGATCGCGTTGACCTGGACGCCGTAGCGGCTCAGTTCGGCCGCCGCGACCAGCGTCAGGGCGAGGATGCCGGCCTTCGCCGCGCTGTAGTTGCCCTGTCCGACCGAGCCCAGCAGCCCGGCACCGCTGCTGGTGTTGACGATCCGGGCCTCGGGGGTGCGCCCGGCCCGGGTCTCCCGACGCCAGTGCGCGGCCGCGTGCCGCAGCGGCAGGAAGTGTCCCTTGAGATGGACGCGGACGACCGCGTCCCAGTCGTCCTCGTCGAGGTTGACCAGCATCCGGTCCCGCAGGAACCCCGCGTTGTTGACGAGGGTGTCGAGCCTGCCGTACGTCTCCAGAGCGACCCGGACCAGTGATGCCGCGCCCTCGGTCGTGGCGATGTCGCCGGCGTGCGCGACGGCGTGTCCGCCGGCCGCCCGGATCTCGTCCACGACGCAGGCCGCGGGGCTGCCGGAGCCCGGTGCGCCGTCCAGGCCGACCCCCAGGTCGTTGACGACGACCCGGGCTCCTTCGGCGGCGAAGGCGAGCGCGTGCGCCCGCCCGAGGCCTCGTCCGGCACCGGTGACGACGACGACCCGTCCCGCGCAGATTCCGCTCATCCTGTTCCCTTTCCTCGGCTGTCCCGGTCGGCTGTGGCGGCGTCCAGGAAGGCGGGCCGCTCCCCGCCCCCGTGCACGAGCAGGCTCGCCCCGCTGATGTAGGCGGCGGCGTCGGAGGCGAGGAAGACGGCGGCCGCGCCGATGTCGTCGGGTACGGCCAGCCGTCCGAGCGGGACGGTGCGCGCGACCGCCTCGACGGCTTCCTCCCCGCCGTAGTGGAGGTGGGACAGCTCGGTGCGGACCATGCCGACGACGAGCGTGTTGACGCGCACGTGCGGCGCCCATTCCACCGCCATGGAGCGGGCCAGGTGCTCCAGTCCCGCCTTGGCCGCCCCGTAGGCCGCCGTGCCCGGCGAGGGGCGGCTGCCGCTGACGCTGCCGACCATCACGACGGCGCCCCGGGCCCGTCTGAGGTGGTCGTACGCGGCGAGCGACGCGGTCAGCGGGGCGAGGAGGTTCAGTTCGACGACCCGCGCGTGCCGCTCGGCGTCCGCGTCTGCCAGCAGCCGGTACGGTGCCCCGCCCGCGTTGTTGACGAGGACGTCGAGCCGGGGAAGCGCGTCGAAGAAGGCCCGTACGGCGGGCGGGTCGCGCAGGTCCAGCGGGACGAACTCCACGCCTGGCGCGGGCTCTTCGGGCGGCGGTCTGCGGGCGCAGGCCACCACTCGTGCCCCGGCCGCCGCGAACGCCCGGACGATGCCCGCGCCCACGCCCCGGGTGCCGCCGGTCACCACCACCGTGCGGCCGCTCAGGTGCGAAGAGTGCGAAGAGTGCGAGGGGTGCGCAGGGTGCGAGTTGTCCACAGGGCCTCCCGCCGCGATCCGTCGGCTGCTAGCTTCGAAGCCTCACACCTAACAAATGTTTGGTGGAATAGCGGCTGGGTGGAAAGGTAGCTGATGCGCCGATGGGTGTCTCCACCTCGTCCCCGGAAAAGGGGATTTCCGTGGTCACGGTCGACTTCCCGCCGGTGAACGCCATACCGGTGGCCGGCTGGTTCGCGCTGGCCGACGCGGTGCGCGCGGCCGGTCACGACCCGCAGGTCCGGTGCGTGGTGCTGGACGCGCGGGGGCGCGGCTTCAACGCGGGCGTGGACATCAAGGAGATACAGGCCCAGGGGCGCCCCGCGCTCGTCGGCGCCAACCGCGGCTGCTTCGAGGCCTTCGCCGCCGTGTACGAGTGCGAGGTCCCGGTGGTGGCGGCGGTGCAGGGCTTCTGTCTGGGCGGCGGCATAGGCCTCGTGGGGAACGCGGACGTGATCGTGGCCGGTGACGACGCCGTCTTCGGACTGCCCGAACTCGACCGGGGTGCCCTCGGCGCGGCCACGCACCTGTCCCGGCTGGTCCCCCCGCATCTGATGCGCGCGCTGTACTACACCTCGCGCACGGCGACCGCGGCCGAACTGCACGCGCACGGCTCGGTGTGGCGGGTGGTGCCGAGCGAGGGGCTGGGCGCCGCCGCCCTGGAGCTGGCCCGGGAGATCGCAGCCAAGGACGGTGAACTGCTGCGGCTGGCCAAGGCCGCCATCAACGGCATCGATCCGGTCGACGTGCGCCGCAGCTACCGCTTCGAGCAGGGCTTCACGTTCGAGGCGGACGTCAGCGGGGTGGCCGACCGGATCCGGGACACCTTCGGGAGGGAGGGGACGTCAGGTGGGTGACAAGACGATGACCGCCGACGAGGCGGTCTCCGCACTGGCGAGCGGCATGACCGTCGGCATCGGCGGCTGGGGCTCCCGGCGCAAGCCGATGGCCCTGGTGAGAGCAGTGCTCCGGGCCGGCATCGGCGATCTCACGGTGGTCTCGTACGGCGGCCCGGACGTCGGCATGCTGGCCGCCGCCGGGCGGATCCGGAAGCTGGTCGCCGCGTTCACCACCCTGGACTCGGTCCCGCTCGAACCGCACTACCGCGCGGCCCGTGAGCGGGGGGCCTTCGAACTGGTGGAGGTCGACGAGGCGATGTTCATGTGGGGGCTGCGCGCGGCCGCGAACCGGCTGCCGTTCCTGCCGGTCAGGGCGGGTATCGGCTCGGACGTGATGCGGGTCAACCCAGGATTGCGGACCGTGGTCTCGCCCTACGAGGACGGGGAGACTTTCGTGGCGATGCCCGCCCTGCGGCTGGACGCGGCGCTGGTCCACGTCAACCGTGCGGACCGGCGGGGCAACGGCACGTACCTGGGCCCGGACCCGTACTTCGACGACCTGTTCTGCGCGGCGGCGGACCGGGCCTATGTCTCGTGCGAGCGGATCGTGGACACCGCGGAGCTGACGAAGGGGGGGGACACCGGTCCGCAGTCGCTGCTGATCAAGCGGCACACGGTGACGGGCGTGGTCGAGGCGCCGAACGGCGCGCACTTCACGTCCTGCGCTCCCGACTACGGCCGGGACGAGGCCTTTCAGCGGCTGTACGCGGGAGCGCCCTGGCCGGAGTTCGCGCAGCGGTTCCTGGGCGGGGACGAGCACGCCTACCGATCTGCCGTGCGGGCCTGGCAGCGGGAACAGGAGCGCGGGCAGGAGCGCGGGCAGGGCGAGGAGGGGACGCCGTGAGCGCCCCGGGCGGCCCCGCGGCCGCCGCCGCGCCCAGCCGTGCCGAGTACTGCGTGATCGCCTGCGCCGAGGCCTGGCGGGACGCGGGCGAGGTGCTGGCGAGCCCGATGGGCGGGGTGATCCCGTCCGTGGGCGCCCGGCTCGCCCGGCTCACCTTCGCGCCGGATCTGCTGCTGACCGACGGCGAGGCGCTCCTCGTGGACGCCGACGGCACGGTCGAGGGCTGGCTGCCCTACCGCCAGCACCTGGAGCTGGTCGGCGGCGGGCGACGGCACGTGATGATGGGCGCGAGCCAGATCGACCGGTTCGGCAACCAGAACATCGCGTGCATCGGCGACTGGGCCGCACCCCGGCGGCAGCTGCTCGGGGTCCGGGGCGCCCCGGTCAACACGCTGAACAACCCGACGAGTTACTGGATCCCGAAGCACTCGCGGCGGGTCTTCGTGGAGCGGGTCGACATGGTGTGCGGGGTGGGGTACGACCGTGCGGCCCTGCACCCCGGCACGGCACGCTTCCACCGGATCCCGCGGGTCGTCTCCGATCTCGGCGTCTTCGACTTCGCCACGCCCGATCACGCCATGCGGCTGGCGTCGCTGCATCCCGGGGTGAGTGTCGAGCAGGTGCGGGAGGCGACCGGGTTCGCGCTCGTCGTCCCGCCGGAGGTGCCCCGGACACGTGAGCCCACCGCCGGGGAACTGCGGCTGATCCGGGAGGTGATCGACCCGGCGGACGCCCGCGCCCGGGAGGTCCCCAACCGGGCGGGGGTGTGATGGAGACGGCGTTCACCCGGCTGGTCGGGGTCCGGCACCCGGTGATGCAGACGGGGATGGGGTGGGTGGCGGGTCCGCGGCTGGTGTCGGCGGCGGCGAACGCGGGGGCGCTGGGTGTCCTGGCCTCGGCGACGATGACCCTCGACCAGCTGCGGGCGGCGATCCGTGAGGTCGCCGCGCGTACGGACGTGCCGTTCGGGGTGAACCTGCGCGCGGACGCGGCCGACGCGGGCGACCGGGTGCGGATGATCGTCGAGGAGGGGGTGCGGGTCGCGTCGTTCGCCCTTGCGCCGTCCCGTGAGCTGATCGCCGAGCTGAAGGAGGCGGGCGTGGTGGTCATCCCGTCGGTGGGCGCGCGTCGGCATGCCGAGAAGGTGGCGGCGTGGGGCGCGGACGCGGTGGTGGTGCAGGGCGGGGAGGGCGGCGGCCACACCGGGGAGGTGGCGACGACGGTGCTGCTGCCGCAGGTCGTCGACGCGGTGGACCTGCCGGTGGTGGCGGCGGGCGGGTTCTTCGACGGGCGGGGCCTGGTCGCGGCGCTGGCGTACGGGGCGGCGGGGGTCGCCATGGGCACCCGGTTCCTGCTGACCTCGGACTCGACGGTGCCGGACGCGGTGAAGGCGCGGTATCTGGCGGCGGGCGTGCGGGACGTGACGGTGACGCGCGCGGTGGACGGGCTGCCGCACCGCATGCTGCGTACGGAGCTGGTCGGATCGCTGGAGGACGCCGGCCGGGCGCGGGCGCTGTTCCAGGCCCTGCGCAGGGCGGCGGCGTTCCGGAGGCTGTCCGGGCTGACCTGGCGGCGGATGGTCCGCGACGGTCTCGCGCTCGGACAGGGGCATGATCTGGCCTGGAGTCAGGTCCTGCTCGCGGCGAACACGCCGATGCTGCTGCGGGCGGCGATGGTGGACGGCCGGACCGACCTGGGGGTGATGGCGTCCGGGCAGGTCGCCGGGGTGATCGACGACCTGCCGTCGTGCGCGGAACTGGTGGCGCGGATCATGAAGGAGGCGGAGGAGGTGCGGGAGCGGCTGACCGGCACCCGCTGACCGGCCCGGCCACGGTGCACGGGCCGGCCCGGAGCCCCTCGACGACCCGCACCGCCCGGGCGCCGGGTGTCCGGGCGGCTCAGAGCCCCTCGCCGACCCGCACGGCCCGGGAGTCCGGCGGCTCAGAGCGTCACGGCGACTCGCGCGAACCCGGCGCCCAGGTGTCCGGGTGTCCGGGTGGCTCAGAGCCTCTCGATGATCGTCACGTTGGCCTGGCCGCCGCCCTCGCACATGGTCTGGAGGCCGTAGCGGGCGCCGGTGCGTTCCAGTTCGTGCAGCAGGGTGGTCATCAGTTTGGCGCCGGTGGCGCCCAGCGGGTGTCCCAGGGCTATCGCGCCGCCGTTGACGTTGACCTTCGCCGGGTCGGCGCCGGTCTCCTTCAGCCAGGCCAGGACGACCGGGGCGAAGGCCTCGTTGATCTCGACGAGGTCGATGTCGTCGATGGACAGCCCGGTCTTCTTCAGGGCGTGGGCGGTGGCCGGGATGGGCGCGGTCAGCATGCGGATCGGGTCCTCGCCGCGCACGGAGAGGTGGTGCACCCGCGCCCGGGGCCGCAGTCCGTGTTCGCGCACCGCCCGCTCCGAGGCCAGCAGCAGGGCCGCGGCGCCGTCGGAGACCTGGGAGGAGCAGGCCGCGGTGACGGTGCCGCCGTCGATCACCGGCTTCAGCGCGGCCATCTTCTCCGCCGAGGTGTCCCGGCGCGGCCCCTCGTCGACGGCGACGTGACCGTGGGGGGCGATCTCCCGCTCGAAGCGGCCCTCGTCGATGGCCCGCAGCGCGCGCCGGTGGGAGCGCAGCGCGAAGTCCTCCTGTTCCTCCCGGCCGATCCCCCACTTCGCGGCGATCATCTCGGCGCCGGCGAACTGGTTCACGGGCCTGTCGCCGTACCGGGCGCGCCAGCCCTCGCTGCCGGCGAAGGGGCCCTGGGTGAAGCCGAGCGGTTCGGCGGCCTGCCGGGTGGCGAAGGCGATGGGGATCTGGGACATGTTCTGCACGCCACCGGCCACCACCAGGTCCTGGGTGCCGGAGAGCACGGCCTGGGCCGCGAAGTGCACGGCCTGCTGCGAGGAGCCGCACTGCCGGTCGACGGTCACGCCGGGCACTTCCTGGGGCAGTCCGGCCGCCAGCCAGGCGGTGCGGGCGATGTCCCCGGCCTGCGGGCCCACCGCGTCCAGGCAGCCGAAGACGACGTCCTCGACGGCGGCCGGGTCGAGCGCGGCGCGGGCGACGAGCTCCTTCAGCACATGGGCGCCCAGATCGGCCGGGTGCACGCCGCTGAGCCCTCCCCCGCGTCGTCCGACGGGTGTACGGACCGCTTCGACGATGTAGGCCTCGGCCATGACAACTCCCCAGTGGTTCGCGTTGAGTGACGACGGATCACTTGCTGGGCTGCGTGCTGGGTCAGGGTGCGGTGGCGCTGCGCCGGGCTGGGTGTGCGGCTTCCGGCTTCCGGCTTCCGGCTTCCGGCTTCCGGCTATGCCCGTACGGCGATCCCGTCGAGCACCATCGACAGGTACTGCCGGGCGATCTCCTCCGGGCTGTGCTGTCCGCCCGGCCGGTACCAGGACGCGGCGACCCAGACCGTGTCGCGGACGAACCGGTAGGTGAGCCGGACGTCGAGGTCGGCGCGGAAGGCGCGGTCGGCGACCCCGCGCTCCAGCGTGGACAGCCACGCCTTCTCGAACCTGCGCTGCGACTCGGCGAGGAACGCGAACCGCTCCTGCGCCACGAGCTGGCGGGACTCCTTCTGGTAGATCGCGACGGCGGCGCGGTGCCGGTCGATCTCCCGGAACGACTCGGTGACCAGGGCCTCCAGGGTCTCGCGGGGGCCCAGTCCGGCGGCCAGGACCGCGTCGTAGCCGCCCCAGAGCTCGTCGAGGAAGGTCCGCAGGATCTCCTCGAGCATCGACTCCTTGGAGTCGAAGTGGTAGTAGAGGCTGCCCGCGAGCATGCCCGCGTGGTCGGCGATCTTGCGCACGGTGGTGGCGTTGTAGCCCTGTTCGGCGAAGACCTCGGCGGCGGTGTTGAGGAGTTCGCCGCGGCGGGCGGGGGCTGCGGTCACCTGGGGCTTCTTCTTGGTCGGCACGGGTCCATTGTGATCGCTGCTCCTAGGGGTGCTGACTGCTGACGGAGACGACCTCTCCGGTGAGGTACGAGGAGTAGCCGGACGCCAGGAACACGATCACGTTGGCCACTTCCCAGGGTTCGGCGTACCGGCCGAAGGCCTCGCGTGCGGCGAGCTGCGCGAGCAGTTCGGGCGTCGTCACCCTGGACAGGTGCGGGTGCATGGCGAGACTCGGTGCGACGGCGTTGACCCTGACCCCGTACTCCGCCGCCTCGACGGCCGCGCACCGGGTGAGGGCCATGACGCCGGCCTTCGCGGCGGCGTAGTGCGCCTGTCCGGCCTGGGCGCGCCAGCCGACGACGGAGGCGTTGTTGACGATCACCCCGCCCCGGCCGGTGTCCCGCATCGCGCGCAGGGCGGCCCGGGTACAGCGGAACGTGCCGTTCAGTGTGACGTCCAGGACGCGGGACCACTGGGTGTCGGTCATGTCGACGAGGGTGGAGGTGCCGCCGAGCCCGGCGTTGTTGACGACGATGTCCAGGCGTCCGTGCCGGGCCGCGGCGGTGTCGAACAGGGTGCGCACCTGGGCCTCGTCGGTGACGTCGCAGGGCAGTGCGGTGACCGCCCGGGGGCCGAACTCCGCGGCGAGCGCGGCTTCGTGCTCCTTGAGCCGCCGGGGGTGGGCGTCGCTGATGACGACGTGTGCGCCCTCTTCCAGGAAGCGGCGCGCGGTCGCGCCGCCGATGCCGGTGCCCGCGGCCGCGGTGATGACGGCGCTGCGTCCGCGCAGCAGTCCGTGTCCGGGTTCGTACGCCGGCCGCTCGGTTTCCGGACGCTCGACTTCCGGACGAGCGGTCGCCGGACGAGCGGTCGCCGGACGATCGGCTGCCGGACCCTCGACGTCTGTCATGGGCCCACGCTAACCTACCAAACACTTGTTAGGGAAGAATGACGGGAGGGACGGCGACCGTGGACCTCACCCACTCTCCGGCCGACGAGGCCTTCCGCGCCGAGGTCCGCGCCTGGCTCGGCGCGCATGTGCCGCGCACCCCGCTGCCGTCCCTGGAGACCGCGGAGGGCTTCGCGGCGCATCGCGCCTGGGAGGCCGAACTGGCCGCGGACCGCTGGTCGGTGGTCGACTGGCCGGCCCGGTACGGCGGCCGGGACGCGGGGCTGATCCGCTGGCTGGTGTTCGAGGAGGAGTACTACGCGGCGGGCGCGCCCGGCCGGGTCGGCCAGAACGGCATCGGCCTGCTCGCCCCGACCCTCTTCGAGCACGGCACCGAGGAGCAGCGCGCCCGGGTGCTGCCGCCGATGGCCCGCGGCGAGGTGGTCTGGGCGCAGGCGTGGTCGGAGCCGGAGGCGGGCTCGGACCTGGCGTCGCTGCGCTCGAAGGCCGTGCGCACGGACGGCGGCTGGCTGTTGAGCGGGCAGAAGACCTGGTCGTCGCGGGCCGCGTTCGCGGACCGGGCGTTCGGCCTGTTCCGCAGCGAGCCCGGCCTGCCGAGGCCCCATCAGGGCCTGACGTGCCTGATGTTCGATCTGCGCGCGCCCGGCGTCACGGTACGCCCGATCGGGCGGCTGGACGGCAGGCCGGCGTTCGCGGAGGTGTTCCTGGACGAGGTGTTCGTCCCGGACGAGGACGTCGTCGGGGAGGCGGGGCAGGGCTGGCGGGTCGCGATGTCGACGGCCGCCGACGAGCGCGGTCTCACCCTGCGCTCCCCGGGCCGCTTCCTCGCCTCCGCGGACCGGCTGCTGCGGCTGTGGCGGGAGCGGGGCTGCCCGGCGCACGCGCGGGACCGGGTCGCCGACGCGCTGATCGGCGCCCGCGCCCACCAGTTGTACACCTACGCGGCCGCGGCCCGTTTCCTGGACGGCGGCCGGATCGGCCCGGAGGCCAGCGTGAACAAGGTCTTCTGGTCGGAGTACGACATCGCGCTGCACGAGACGGCCCTGGATCTGCTGGGCCCCGACGGCGAGGCGGCGGACTCCGACTGGTGCGAGCGCTATGTCTTCGCCCTCGCGGGCCCGATCTACGCGGGCACCAACGAGATCCAGCGCGACATCGTCGCCGAGCGGCTGCTCGGCCTGCCGAAGGGACGCCGCTGATGCGTTTCCTCCTCGACGCAGAGCAGCGGGAGTTCACGCGCTCGCTCGACGCGATGCTGACGTCCGCCGGGCCGCCCGCGGTGGCCCGGGCCTGGGGGCGGGGCGAGAGCGCCGACGGCCGGGCGCTGTGGTCCCGGATCGCACAGGCGGGGGTCTTCGCGCTCGCGGTGCCCGAGGAGTACGCGGGGCTGGGTCCGCACCCGGTGGAACTGGCGCTCGCCTTTGTAGAGTTGGGCAGGCACGCGGCGCCGGGCCCGCTGGTGGAGACGGTGGCGGCCGCGGTGCTGCTGGGCGGGTCGGCGCAGCCGGGCCCGGCGAAGCGCTTCCTGCCGTCGCTGGCCGACGGCACCCTGACGGCGACGCTGTCGGCCGGGCCGGACGGCTGTGCGCTGGACGGCGACACGGCGGACCTTCTCCTCGCGCTCACACCGGAGGGCCTGCTGCTGGCCCCCGGCCACGGTCCGGTGCGCCCGTCCCTGGACCCGGTCCGCCGGCTCACTCCCCTGCTGCCGGGCGGGGAGCTGCTCGACCCGGAGCCGCCGTGGGCGCGGGCCCTGCTGTGGGCCCGGCTGGCCACCGCGGCGCAGGCCCTCGGCGTCGGCCTGACGCTGCTGGACCGGACGGTGGCCCAAGTGGGGCGGCGGATCCAGTTCGGGGTGCCGGTGGGCTCGTTCCAGGCGGTCAAGCACCGGCTGGCCGACGCCAGGATCGCCCTGGAGTTCGCCCGCCCCCTGGTCCTGGGCGCGGCGCTGACGCTGGACCCGGCGGACGTGGCCGCGGCGAAGGTGAGCGCCTGCGAGGCGGCGTACGCCACGGCCCGTACGGCGTTGCAGCTGCACGGCGCGATCGGCTACACGGCGGAGTCCGACCTGTCGCTGTGGCTGGCCAAGGCCCGTGTCCTGCTGGCCGCCTGGGGCAGTCCGGACGAGTGCCGGGACGTGGTGCTCAGTGGTGGTGGCCGCCCTCGGTGAGTTCCCGGCGCTCCTCGGGGGTGGGCTTCGGTATGTGTGTCCCGGGCCCGAACATCGCGCGGGCCAGCCGTTCGCGTACCCGCTGGGAGACCGTGACCGGCCGGCGCACCCCGCCCGCGTCGACACGTGGTCCGATCTCGTACGGCGGGTTCTGCTCGTGCTGGGTGAGGGTGAACAGCCGTCCCTGCGGGAGGGGTTCGTGGACCTCGACGTACTCGCCGTGCGGCAGCATCCTGATCGTGCCGGTCTCCCTGCCGTGCAGCACGCTGTCCCGGTCGCGGCGCTGGAGGCCCAGGCAGATCCGCTTGGTGACGATGAAGGTGAGCACGGGCAGGACGAAGACGCCGATCCGTACGGACCAGGTGATCGCGTTGATGGACAGGTGCAGATGGGTGGCGACGATGTCGTTGCCGCCGCCGATCAGCAGCACGAAGTACAGGCTGAGCCAGGCCGCGCCGAGGCCGGTGCGCACGGGCATGTTGCGCGGCCGGTCCAGGATGTGGTGCTCGCGCCGGTCGCCGGTGATCCAGGCTTCCACGAAGGGGTAGACGCCGAGGGCGAGCAGGATCAGCGGGAAGAGCGAGAACGGGATGAGGACGCCCGGTACCAGGGTGTGTCCCCAGGCGTTGATCTCCCAGCCCGGCATCACCCGGATCAGCCCCTCGGAGAAGCCGAGGTACCAGTCGGGCTGGGCGCCGGTGGTGACCAGGTCGGGCCGGTAGGGGCCGAAGGCCCAGACGGGGTTGATGCTGGCGATGCCGCCCATGACGGCCAGCACGCCGAAGGTGAGGAAGAAGAAGCCGCCCGCCTTGGCCATGTAGACCGGCAGGAAGGGCATCCCGACGACCGACTTCTGGTCGCGGCCGGGGCCCGGGTACTGGGTGTGCTTGTGGTAGAAGACCAGGATCAGGTGGGCCACCACCAGGCCGAGCATGATCCCGGGCAGCAGCAGGACATGGACCGGGAACAGCCGGGAGATGATGTCGTGCCCCGGGAACTCGCCGCCGAAGAGGAAGAAGGATATGTACGTCCCCACGACCGGGATGGACAGGATCGCTCCGTCGGCGAAGCGGATGCCGGTGCCGGAGAGCAGGTCGTCCGGGAGCGAGTAGCCGGTCAGACCGGTGAGGATGCCGAGCATCAGCAGGGTCCAGCCGAACAGCCAGTTGACCTCGCGCGGTTTGCGGAAGGCGCCGGTGAAGAACACCCGCATCATGTGGACGAGCATGCCGGTAACGAAGACCAGCGCCGCCCAGTGGTGGATCTGCCGGATCAGCAGCCCGCCGCGCACCTCGAAGCTGATGTGGAGGGTGGACTCGTAGGCCTTGGTCATCAGGACGCCGTCGAGGGGGGCGTACGGGCCGTTGTAGGCGACCTCGGCTCCGCTCGGTTCGAAGAACAGGGTGAGGTAGACCCCGGTGAGGATCAGGATGAGGAAGCTGTAGAGGCAGACCTCGCCGAGCATGAAGGACCAGTGGTCCGGGAACACCTTGCGCATGTTGGCCTTGGCCAGCGCGTAGAGGCCGAGCCGTCCGTCGGCCCAGTCGGCGAGTTTCTCCCCCTTGCCGGGATCGCCCCGGCGGGCCGGACTCGCTGTCCCCGTCGCTTCGTTCACCGATCGTGCGCCGTCCATGTGCGGCCTCCCCCTCGGATCAACCTCAGGGTGGCACGGCGGTGCGCCCAAGCCAACCCGCGGGCCGTCGCGCTCGGTCGGCCACGGTGTGAGACCGCCCACGGCCGTGGGTCCGTAGGAGCTGCGGGCGGCGCGACGGTCAGCGGGCGATGCCCTGGGCCCGAGCCGCCACGAGCCACTTCGGGAAGTCGCCCAGCAGCCGGTCGTAGAGCTCCGCGTCCGGGACCTTGCGGGGGTCGGTGCCCGCGTGGAAGAAGCCGGCGTTGTCGACCACCCGCTTGTCCGGCACGGCGAGTTCGTCGAGCCTGCGCAGATAGTCGAACTGGCCGCTGTGCGGGTCGCCGAAGCCGACGAACTGCCAGAACAGCGGCAGTTTCGCCGCCTTGCACAGATAGCGTTCGGCGGCGAGCTTGTTGATCGGACCGCCGTCGGTCTGGAAGACCACCAGGGCGGGGGCGGTGGAGCCGCTGTCGAGGTAGTGGTCGATCACGGCGTCCATCGCCAGGTGGTAACTGGTCCTGCCCATGTGGCCGAGTCCGGCCACGATCCGCTCGATGCGCCCCTGGTGGTCGTCGAGCGCGATGTCGGTGACGGCGTCGATGTCCGTGGAGAAGAAGACCACCGGGACGCGGCCGTCGTCGTCGAGGTGTGCGGACAGTCCGAGCACCCGGTCGGCGAGCGCCTGCACGCTGCCGTCCTTGTAGTAGGGCTTCATGGAGCCGGAGTAGTCGACGACGAGGTAGACCGCGGCCCGCAGGCCGCCCAGCCCGTGCCGGTCGAGGGACGTCCCGGCCCGTTTGTACAGGTCCACCAGTGCGGGAGCGCTCTGCTGCACCTTGCTGAGACTGATCGCCGACATACGACTCCCCCTCCGCTCCGACCGCTTCGTGCGAGGTTACGGCACCGTCGCCCCGCCTCCGTTTCGCCCCACGGCCGTTCGATAGTTTGTTCCCGCCGTCCCCACCGGCTCACCGCCCTTCCCACCCTTTTCCCGAGGAGCCGACTGTGGAGTCCGAGTCCACCGTCACCACCTGCTACCGCCATCCCAAGGTGGAGTCCCACGTCCGCTGCACCCGCTGCGACCGCTACATCTGCCCGAACTGCATGCGGGAGGCCGCCGTCGGCCATCAGTGCGTGGAGTGCGTGAAGGAGGGCGCGCGTTCGGTGCGTCAGGCCCGCACCGCCTTCGGCGGCCGGATCACGGCCGTGCCACTGGTGACGTACGTCCTGATCGGGCTCAACGTCCTCGCCTACCTGGGCGAGTTGATACGCCCCGAGATCGTGGACCGCTTCGGGATGCTGGGCTCGGGGCTGGTGGACGCGAATGGCGGGCACTACCTGTGGGAGTACCCGTACCCGCCGGACCTCACCGCGGAGGGCCTCGCGAACGGGGAGTGGTACCGGCTGCTGACCGGCACCTTCCTCCATATGCCGGTCACCGACGGCTCGTTCGGCATCCTGCACATCGTGATGAACATGGTGTGCCTGTGGAACCTGGGCCGGACCGTGGAGAGCCAGCTCGGCCGCGTCCGCTATCTCGCCCTGTACCTGCTGTCGGCACTGGGCGGTTCGGTCCTCGTGCTGCTGATCGCGCCCGACGAGCTCACCGTCGGCGCGTCCGGCGCGATCTTCGGCCTGGGCGCCGCCTACTACGTCATGGCCCGCCGGCTGGGCGCCGACATGGAGTCCGTCAACCGGTTCATGATCGGCCTGGTGCTGTGGATGGCGCTCTCCGCCCCTTTGACCTCCTGGCAGGGACACCTCGGCGGCCTGCTGACGGGCGGGGTGGTCACCCTGGCCTACGCGTACGCGCCCCGCGACGGGCGGCGCGCGCTGATGCAGGCCGTGACGTGCGGGGCCCTGCTGCTCCTGCTGGCGGTGTGCGCCTCCGCGAAGGTCGCGCAGTTCACCGTGTCCTGAGCGCGGACATGCGACGGCGCCTGCCCAGTTCCGGTCGGGGAGGCGGGCAGGCGCCGTCTGTGTTCCGTACGCCTTTGTACGGGACGTTCTACGGGGTCCGTCAGACCATGAGTGCGCGGTCCGTCGGACGGATCGGGGCCGGCAGGTCGCTGGCGCCCGTCAGGAAGCGGTCGACGCCCCTGGCCGCCGAGCGGCCCTCGGCGATCGCCCAGACGATGAGGGACTGACCGCGGCCGGCGTCACCGGCGACGAACACTCCCGGCACGTTGGTCTGGAAGTCGGCGTCGCGGGCGACGTTGCCGCGCTCGTCGAGCTCCAGGCCGAACTGCTCCACCAGGCCGTTCTCCCGGTCGGTGCCGGTGAAGCCCATCGCCAGCGTGACCAGCTGGGCGGGGATCCTGCGCTCCGTGCCCGGCTTGGCGGTCAGCTTGCCGTCGACGAACTCCACCTCGGTCAGGTGCAGCCACTGGACGTTGCCGTCCTCGTCGCCCTCGAAGTGGGTGGTCGAGACGGAGTAGACGCGCTCGCCGCCCTCCTCGTGCGCGGAGGTGACCTTGTACAGCATGGGGAAGGTCGGCCAGGGCTGGGCCAGCGGGTGCCGCTCGTCGTTCGGGCGGGGCATGATCTCCAGCTGCGTGACCGAGGCCGCGCCCTGGCGGTGGGCGGTGCCCACGCAGTCGGCGCCGGTGTCGCCACCGCCGATGACCACGACGTGCTTGCCCTCGGCCGAGATCGGCGGCGCCACGAAGTCGCCCTCCTGGACCTTGTTGGCCAGGGGCAGGTACTCCATCGCCTGGTGGACACCATTGAGGTCACGGCCCGGGACCGGCAGGTCGCGGGCGGTGGTGGCGCCGGCGGCGATGACGACCGCGTCGTACCGCTTCTTCAGATCGGTCGCCTTGAGGTCGACGCCGATCTCGACACCGGTACGGAAGCGGGTGCCCTCCGCGCGCATCTGCTCGATACGGCGGTTGATGTGCCGCTTCTCCATCTTGAACTCGGGGATGCCGTAGCGCAGCAGGCCGCCGACGCGGTCGGCGCGCTCGTACACGGCGACGGTGTGGCCGGCCCGGGTGAGCTGCTGGGCGGCGGCCAGGCCCGCCGGGCCCGAGCCGATGACCGCGACGGTCTTGCCGGACAGGCGCTCCGGGGCCCGCGCGGCGACGTCGCCGGTCTCCCACGCCTTGTCGATGATCGAGACCTCGACGTTCTTGATGGTGACGGCCGGCTGGTTGATGCCGAGCACACACGCCGACTCGCAGGGAGCGGGGCACAGGCGGCCCGTGAACTCCGGGAAGTTGTTGGTGGCGTGCAGCCGGTCGGAGGCGGCGGCCCAGTCCTCGCGGTAGGCGTAGTCGTTCCACTCGGGGATCAGGTTCCCCAGCGGGCAGCCGTTGTGACAGAACGGGATGCCGCAGTCCATGCAGCGGCCGGCCTGCTTGCTGATGATCGGCAGCAGGGAGCCGGGGACGTAGACCTCGTTCCAGTCCTTCAGGCGCACCTCGACGGGACGGGACTTGGCGACCTCGCGGCCGTGGTTGAGAAAGCCCTTCGGGTCAGCCATTGATCGCCGCCTCCATCATCTTCTCGGTGATCTCGGTCTCGGACAGACCGTCTCGCTCGGCGGCGTCCTTGGCGGCGAGCACTGCCTTGTAGGCGCTGGGGATGATCTTGCTGAAGCGGTTCACCGCGGTGTCCCACTCGGCGAGCAGCTTCTCGGCGACCGTGGAGCCGGTCTCCTCCTGGTGGCGGCGCACCACGTCGTGCAGCCACTGCCGGTCGGTGTCGTCGAGTGCCTCGACGGCGCCGACGCTGGCGACGTTGACGTTGTCGCGGTCGAGGTCGATCACGTAGGCGATACCGCCGGACATGCCGGCCGCGAAGTTGCGGCCCGTCTCGCCGAGGACCACCGCGCGGCCGCCGGTCATGTACTCGCAGCCGTGGTCGCCCACACCCTCGGAGACCACCAGCGCGCCGGAGTTGCGGACGCAGAACCGCTCGCCCGTACGGCCGCGCAGGAACAGTTCGCCGCCGGTGGCGCCGTAGGCGATGGTGTTGCCCGCGATCGTGGAGTACTCGGCGAGGTGGTCGGCGCCCCGGTCCGGGCGGACGATCACACGGCCGCCGGACAGGCCCTTGCCGACGTAGTCGTTGGCGTCGCCCTCCAGGCGCAGCGTGACGCCGCGCGGCAGGAACGCGCCGAAGGACTGGCCGGCCGAGCCGGTGAAGGTGATGTCGACGGTGTCGTCGGGCAGGCCCGCGCCGCCGAACTTCTTCGTCACCTCGTGGCCGAGCATGGTGCCGACCGTGCGGTTGATGTTGCGGATGGCGACCTGGGCGCGCACCGGCTGCGCCTCGGTCGCGGAGTCCGCGGCGAGCGCGTCGGCGGCGAGCTTGATCAGCTCGTTGTCGAGCGCCTTCTCCAGGCCGTGGTCCTGCTCGACGACCTGGTGCAGGGCCGCGCCCTCGGGCAGCTCGGGCACGTAGAAGAGCGGGGCCAGGTCCAGGCCCTGGGCCTTCCAGTGGTCGACGGCACGGGTGACGTCGAGCGCCTCGGCGTGGCCGACGGCCTCCTCGATCGAGCGGAAGCCCAGCTCGGCGAGGATCTCGCGGACCTCCTCGGCGATGAACTTGAAGAAGTTCACGACGTACTCGGCCTTGCCGGCGAACCGCTCGCGCAGCTGCGGGTTCTGGGTGGCGATGCCGACCGGGCAGGTGTCCAGGTGGCAGACGCGCATCATGACGCAGCCGGAGACGACGAGCGGCGCGGTCGCGAAACCGAACTCCTCGGCGCCCAGCAGCGCGGCGATGACGACGTCGCGGCCGGTCTTGAGCTGGCCGTCGGTCTGCACCACGATCCGGTCGCGCAGGCCGTTGAGCAGCAGGGTCTGCTGGGTCTCGGCGAGGCCGAGCTCCCAGGGGCCGCCCGCGTGCTTGAGCGAGGTCAGCGGGGAGGCACCGGTGCCGCCGTCGTGACCGGAGATGAGGACCACGTCCGCGTGCGCCTTGGACACACCGGCCGCGACCGTGCCGACGCCGACCTCGGAGACCAGCTTCACGTGGATGCGGGCCTGCGGGTTGGCGTTCTTGAGGTCGTGGATCAGCTGAGCCAGGTCCTCGATGGAGTAGATGTCGTGGTGCGGCGGCGGGGAGATCAGACCGACACCGGGGGTGCTGTGCCGGGTCTTGGCCACCCACGGGTAGACCTTGTGGCCGGGCAGCTGGCCGCCCTCGCCGGGCTTGGCGCCCTGGGCCATCTTGATCTGGATGTCGTCGGCGTTGACCAGGTACTCGGAGGTGACGCCGAAGCGGCCGGAGGCGACCTGCTTGATCGACGAGCGGCGCGCCGGGTCGTACAGACGGTCCGGGTCCTCGCCGCCCTCACCGGTGTTGGACTTGCCGCCCAGCTGGTTCATGGCGATGGCGAGGGTCTCGTGCGCCTCCTTGGAGATGGAGCCGTACGACATGGCGCCGGTGGAGAAGCGCTTGACGATCTCGCTGACCGGCTCGACCTCGTCGACGGAGATCGACGGGCGGTCGGAGCTGAAGCCGAACAGGCCGCGCAGCGTCATCAGCCGCTCGGACTGCTCGTTCACGCGGTCCGTGTACTTCTTGAAGATGTCGTAGCGGGCGGTGCGCGTGGAGTGCTGGAGGCGGAAGACCGTCTCCGGGTCGAACAGGTGCGGTTCGCCCTCGCGGCGCCACTGGTACTCGCCGCCGATCTCCAGGGCGCGGTGGGCGGGCGCGATGCCGCTGGCCGGGTACGCCTTGGCGTGGCGGGCGGCGACCTCCTTGGCGACGACGTCGATGCCGACGCCGCCGATCTTGGTGGCGGTGCCGTTGAAGTACTTCTCGACGAAGGCGGTGTCGAGGCCGACGGCCTCGAAGACCTGGGCGCCGCGGTAGGAGGCGACGGTGGAGATGCCCATCTTGGACATGACCTTCAGGACGCCCTTGCCGAGCGCGTAGATCAGGTTGCGGATGGCCTGCTCGGGCTCGATGTCCGACAGGAAGGTGCCCGCGCGGACGAGGTCCTCGACGGACTCCATCGCCAGGTAGGGGTTGACGGCCGCGGCGCCGAAGCCGATGAGCAGGGCGACGTGGTGGACCTCGCGGACGTCGCCGGCCTCGACCAGCAGGCCCACGTGGGTGCGCTGCTTGGTGCGGATGAGGTGGTGGTGGACGGCCGCGGTGAGCAGCAGCGAGGGGATCGGCGCGTGCTCGGCGTCGGAGTGACGGTCCGACAGGACGATCAGCCGGGCGCCGTTCTCGATGGCCGCGTCGGCCTCGGCGCAGATCTCCGCCAGGCGCGCGGCGAGGGCGTCGCCGCCGCCGTGCACCCGGTACAGGCCGGACAGGGTCGCGGCCTTGAAGCCGGGCATGTCGCCGTCGGCGTTGACGTGGATGAGCTTGGCCAGCTCGTCGTTGTCGATGACCGGGAAGGGCAGCACCACGGTGCGGCAGGACGCGGCGGTCGGCTCCAGCAGGTTGCCCTGCGGGCCCAGCGACGAGCGCAGGGAGGTGACCAGTTCCTCGCGGATCGCGTCCAGCGGCGGGTTGGTGACCTGCGCGAACAGCTGCGTGAAGTAGTCGAAGAGCAGCCGCGGGCGCTCGCTGAGCGCGGCGATCGGCGAGTCGGTGCCCATCGAACCGATCGGCTCGGCACCGGACTTGGCCATCGGGGCGAGGATGACGCGCAGCTCCTCCTCGGTGTAACCGAAGGTCTGCTGGCGGCGGGTGACCGAGGCGTGGGTGTGGACGATGTGCTCGCGCTCGGGCAGGTCGGACAGCTCGATCTCGCCGGCCTCCAGCCACTCCGCGTACGGCTTCTCGGCGGCGAGCTGGGCCTTGATCTCGTCGTCCTCGATGATGCGGTGCTCGGCGGTGTCGACGAGGAACATCTTGCCGGGCTGGAGGCGGCCCTTGCGGACCACGCGGGAGGGCTCGATGTCGAGGACGCCGACCTCGGAGCCGAGGACGACGAGGCCGTCGTCGGTCACCCAGTAGCGGCCGGGGCGCAGACCGTTGCGGTCGAGCACGGCGCCGACCTGGGTACCGTCGGTGAAGGTGACACAGGCGGGGCCGTCCCAGGGCTCCATCATCGTGGAGTGGAACTGGTAGAAGGCGCGCCGGGCCGGGTCCATGGAGTCGTGGTTCTCCCACGCCTCCGGGATCATCATCAGCACGGAGTGCGGCAGCGAGCGGCCGCCGAGGTGGAGCAGTTCGAGCACCTCGTCGAAGGACGCCGAGTCGGAGGCGTCGGGCGTGCAGACCGGGAAGATCCGCTCCAGCTTGCCCTTGTCCTCGAAGAGCTCGGAGGCCAGCTGGGACTCGCGGGCGACCATCCAGTTGCGGTTGCCCTTGACAGTGTTGATCTCACCGTTGTGCGCGACGAAGCGGTACGGGTGCGCCAGCGGCCACGAGGGGAAGGTGTTCGTGGAGAAGCGCGAGTGGACGAGCGCGATCGCGGAGGCGAAGCGGCGGTCGGACAGGTCCGGGAAGAAGGGCTCCAGCTGACCGGTGGTCAGCATGCCCTTGTAGACGATCGTGCGGGCGGAGAGGGAGGGGAAGTAGACCCCCGCCTCGCGCTCGGCGCGCTTGCGCAGCACGAAGGCCGTGCGGTCGAGCTCGATGCCCCTGCGGTCGTCCCCGCCGGAGACGAAGATCTGCCGGAAGGCGGGCATCGTCGAACGGGCGGTGGCACCCAGCAGCGCGGGGGCGACGGGGACCTCGCGCCAGCCGAGGACCGTCAGGCCCTCCTCGGCGGCGATCGCGTCGATGCGCGCGACGACCTCCTCGGTGCCGTCCTCGGGAAGGAAGGCGATGCCGACGGCGTATCCGCCGGCCTCGGGGAGCTCGAAGCCGGCCACCTCGCGGAAGAAGGCGTCCGGGACCTGCGAGAGGATGCCCGCGCCGTCGCCGGAGTCGGGCTCGGAGCCGGTGGCGCCTCGGTGTTCGAGGTTGCGCAGCACCGTGAGGGCCTGCTCGACCAGCGCATGGCTCGCCTCGCCGGTGAGGGTGGCCACGAAGCCGACGCCACAGGCGTCCTTTTCGTTGCGGGGGTCGTACATACCCTGCGCAGCAGGGCGAGCATCCATGAAGGACCAGTTCTGGCCATTCGTGGAATGCTGGGACGGCTGGCGCGGCGTACGCATCGGCTCTCCCGTCGTCGTCAAGTGGCATGTGAAGGTGCCGAGGGACGACGTTGGCCCTCTGCTGAGTGTGCGCAAAATTTCGTGCAGGTTACATGATGGAGCGATTCCCGGGAACCGGATACTCCGTTCCAACATGCGGACGCCACGGTGTCGCGGCGGTGTACGCGCACGGTGGCGAGAAGTATGTGGTGACCGAGCAGGACAGTTCGGTGTCCGTCGGCCCAAAAGGGGGTGGAGGGAGCGTCTTCGCCCACTCCACCGGCACGCCGAGCCTCGTTGCTCCAGCGCTTACGGCTCATGCCCAGTGGTTAAGCATTCGAAACCAGCGAGTAACGGTTACTTATGCGGCCCATCGCATAAGTTCCATCCGCACTATCCTACGGCCGTTCCGAACAGACTGCCGAGGGCGTACGTCACACCGGCCGCCGCGCCGCCCAGCGCGAGCTGCCGCAGACCGCTGTACCACCAGGACCGCGCGGTCACCCTGGCCACCACGGCGCCGCAGCCGAAGAGCCCGAGCAGGGCGAGCAGCAGCGCCGGCCACAGCACGGTGGCGCCGAGCAGGTACGGCAGGACCGGCAGCAGCGCGCCCAGGGCGAAGGAACCGAAGCTGGACACGGCGGCGACCAGCGGCGAGGGCAGATCGCCCGGGTCGACGCCCAGCTCCTCGCGGGCGTGTATCTCCAGCGCCTGCTCGGGGTCGCGCGAGAGCTGCCGCGCCACCTCCCGGGCCAGTCCGGGCTCGACGCCCCGCGCCTCGTACAGCGCCGCGAGCTCGGCCTCCTCGTCCTGCGGGTGCTTTCTCAGCTCCCGCCGCTCCACGTCCAGTTCGGCCTCGACGAGTTCACGCTGCGAGGCGACGGAGGTGTACTCGCCCGCCGCCATGGAGAAGGCGCCGGCGGCGAGGCCCGCGAGCCCGGTCAGCACGATGGTGTGCTGACCCACCGCCCCGCCCGCGACACCCGTCATCAGCGCTAGGTTCGAGACCAGGCCGTCCATCGCGCCGAACACGGCGGGGCGCAGCCAGCCACCGTTCACATCGCGGTGCGTGTGGTTGTCGCGGTGCGCCTCGTGCAGCGCCGCCTCGGTGTCGATGATCGCCATGAAGGTCCCCCAGGAAGCTTAGGCAAAGCTAACTTTAGATTGAATCCACTTTTCGACAACACCGACACTACGCTGTGAAATTCCCCGCCACCAGCAAGGGAAGGCTGCGCTAACCTGCGGTTTTACCGTCGTACGCTCATCCGTGTTGACCTCTGCACAGATGTCGACCGGGTGATGCTGCGGTCTCCGAGGCTCTGCCGGGCCCCTGCGGTGGGACACATCCGCAAAGGGTTCCGCGCCCTGGTCGGAGCCCCCGGAGGAGAGGCCGCGCATGCCATCCACCGCCTGCATTCCCCCGGTCCCGGCGCCCGGAGACGCCGCCGAACTCCGTGACCGGGCCCGTGGCGCACTGCTGGGCCTGGCCGTCGGCGACGCGCTCGGCGCACCGGCCGAGAACATGAGACCGTCCGAGATCCGCGCCCGCTGGGGCCGCATCAAGGGCTACGTCGCCGAAAAACCCGCCGGTACCGACGACACCGAGTACGCGATCTTCTCCGGACTGCTGCTGGCCCGGCACGGCTGCGCGCTCACCCCGGCCCATGTCGAGGCGGCCTGGCACGAGTGGATCGCGGACCGGGCGGAGGGTCCCTTCCGGGGCGCCGGGTTCAGCGAACGCGGCACGCTGGAGAACCTGCGCCGCGGTCTCGCCGCCCCCATCTCCGCCCAGCACCGCCACGCCTGGAGCGACGGCCTCGCCATGCGCGCGGCCCCCTTCGGGGTGTTCGCCGCGGGCCGCCCCGCCGAGGCGGCCCGGCTGGTGGCGATCGACGGCTCGGTCAGCCACGAGGGCGAGGGCATCTACGGCGGCCAGGCGGTGGCCGCCGGGGTCGCCGCGGCCATGGCGGGCGCCCGGCCGACCACGGTCGTCGCCGCCGCCCTCGCGGTCGTCCCCGACGACTCCTGGACGGCCCGCTCCCTGCGCCGCGCGGTCACCGTGGCCCACCGCGGCGAACGCGCGGTCCGCTCCGCCGTCGTCATCGGCGGCTACCCCTGGACCGACCTGGCCCCCGAGGCGGTCGCCCTCGCCTTCGGCGCGTACGCGGCGGCCGACGGCGACTTCCGGGACGCGGTGCTGACCGCGGTCAACATGGGGCGCGACGCCGACACCACGGCCGCGGTGGCGGGCGCGCTGGCGGGCGCGACCCAGGGGGAGGGCGCCATCCCGGCGGAGTGGGCGGCCGCGATCGGCCCGGCCCGCGGAAGCTGCCTGCCGTCCATGGCCGGCCACCACGTCCTCGACGTGGCGGAACTGCTGACCCCGGACGAGAACGGCAAGTGGGACACGGCCGGCCCCGCTCCCGCCCCCGCACACCACAGCGCGCCCGCACGCACGCCGGAACCCGCGGGACGGCCGGGGCCCGCACGCACGCCGGAGCCCGCGGGACGCCTGGAGCCCGCGGGACGGCCGGGGCCCGGAGCAGGGCCCGGCGCGGGCGCCGCGAGTCGGAGCATGCCCACACGCGAACCGGAGCCCACCGGACGGCCGGAGCCCGCACGACGCCCGGACCCCGCACCGCGAGCGAAACCCGCAGGACGGCCGGGCCCCGGACCCGAGCCGGAACCCGCACGGCGGCGGACGGACCCCGCAGGGCACCCCGCCCCCGCAGGACGGTCCGGGTCCGGGTGGCGGCCTGAGCCCGTACGGACGCCCGAGCCCGTACGGCGGCCGGAGCGGGTGCGGCCGCGGTTGCGGCGGACGTCCGAACCCGGGCGGCCGCTGCCCGCCGCCGCGCCGGGCGCCCCCACGGCGTCCGGCACCCGCACCCCCGCCGCGAGCGCCGACACCCCGCAGGTGCGCTCATGACGCCGCCGGGGCCCTGGGACGACGGCATCGACGCGGGAGCCGCCGCCGCGCACACCGCCGGCGTGGGCACCGCGCCGGCCGCGGGCTGCCTCACCTCCGCCCCGGCCCCCGCCTGCGCACCCCTTCCGGACCCCCGTCCCCGCCGCATCGAGGGCCTGCTGCTCGGCCTCGCCGCCGGGGACGCGGCCGGCTGGCCCGCCGCCCGGCACCGCGCGGCCCGGATGCCGGAGTGGACCCGCCGGCTCACCCGCGAGCTGGACACCTTCGCGGAGCAGAACGCGACCACCACGCTCCCCGTCCCCATCGCCCTCAACCAGCCCCCGGAGCCGCTGCGCCTGGGCCCCTCCGACGACGCCGAGTGGGCGGCGTTCGCGGCCGAGGCCGTACTGCGGGCCGGTGACGACAGCGTGCTCGGCGACCTCGGCCGGGAACGCCGCACCCGGGCCGCCATCGACCTGACCTGGAACGCCGTGGCGAGCGAGGTCGCGGCGGCGGCCGACCGGGCCCCGGAGATCGAGTCGGCGGTCCTCCCCCTGCGCGCCCGTATCTCCGTAAGGGCCGGACTCGGCAACCTCGCCGCCGGGCTGCGCCCGCCCGCCACCGGCCACGACAATCCGCACTACTTCGACGACGCGGCCTGTGTACGGGCCTGTGTGCTCGCCGTCGCCCATCCCGGCGACGCCCGGCTCGCCGCCGAACTGGCCGAGTTCGACGCCCGCTACACCCAGGACGGCGACGGCGTGCACGGCGCCCGCGCGATGGCGGCGGCCCTCTCCCTGGCCCTCGCGGGTGCGGGGGTGGAGACGTGTGTGGCCGCGGCGCTGGCCGAGCTGCCCGAGGAGACGGAGATCGGCCGCAACGCCCGGCACGCGCTCCGGCTCGCCCGCGACGGCGACAGCGCCTTCGCCGTGATCCCCCTCCTCGAACACCAGATCGTCGATCACGTCTACAGCTACGGCATCGCCGCCGCGGAGACGGTCCCGGTCGCCCTGGCCCTGGCCGTCGCGGCACACGGCCGGATCGCGGAGGCCGTCCCCGCCGCGGCCTGCCTGTCCCGGGTCGCGGACTCGGCCCCGGCCCTGGTCGGCGCCCTGACCGGCGCACTCGGCGGCGGCGCCGCGATCCCCGCGTCCTGGCGCGCCACCTGCCGCACTCTCTCCGGCTGCGCGCTGCCCCGGCTCACCGACACGGACCTGGTGGAACTCGCCGAACTCCTGGAAGCCACACAACCGGCCGCACCAGGAGGATGATTCGGGGCATGACGCCCAAAGGAGAAGAAAGTCACGCGGCGCCCCTCGACGAGCGGATCACCGCGGCCCTGGTCGGGGCGGCCGTCGGCGACGCCCTCGGCGGCCCCGTCGAGGGCTACTCCCCCGACCAGATCCTCGAACGCCACGGCGGCCGCGTGCACGGCGTCGTCGGCCCCTGGAACGGCGACGCCTGGCGCACCGCCCGCCCCATCGCCCCGTACCACAAGGGCGACGGACACGTCACCGACGACACCTTGATGACCCATGCGCTGGTCCGGGTCTACGCCGCGGTCCGCGACCACCTGGACGCGTACGCGATCACGGACCGGCTGGTGCCGGACCTGATGACCGAGCCCCGGTGGATCCCGGAGCTGGAGGCGGAGGCCCTGCCCCTGCAACGGGTGTTCCTGGCGGAGAAGTGGCTGGTGGCCCGCCTGCACTACGGCCATGTCGACCCGCGCGAGGCGGGCGTCGGCAACATCGTCAACTGCGGCGCGGCGATGTACATGGCCCCGGTCGGCCTGGTCAACGCGGCCAACCCGGCGGCCGCGTACCAGGAGGCGCTGGACATCGCCGGCGCGCACCAGTCGTCGTACGGCCGGGAGGCGGCGGGTGTCTTCGCGGCGGCCGTCGCGGCGGCGGCCTCCCCCGGCGCGACACCCGGCTCGGTCGTGGCCGCCTGTCTGTCGCTGGCGAAGGACGGCACGCGCGCGGCGATCGAGGCGGTCTGCGAAACGGCCGCCCGGTACACGGAGTTCGAGTCGGCGCTCGGCCCGCTGCGCGAGGCGGTGGCCCCGTTCGACACCGTGGGCCCCGACTACCGCGCCCCGTCGCTGGCCGCCCGCCGCCCGTCCCGGCTGCACGCGATCGAGGAACTCCCCGTCGCCCTGGGCATGGTGGTGCTGTCGGCCGGCGACTACCGGACGGCGGTGCTCGGTTCGGTGAACTACGGACGCGACTGCGACTCGATCGCGACGATGGCCGGCGCACTGGCGGGCGCACTGGGCTCACCGGTGCCGGAGGACTGGGCGAAGACGGTCGCCGAGGCCAGTCGGCTGGACCTGTGGGAGCCGGGCCGTACGCTCACCGGGGTGACCCGGGAGATCTTCGAGCGGGACGTCCGCCGGCGCCGTGCCCACGAGGCGGCCTTCTGCGAGATCGGGGGCCCGAGGTGCTCCGGCTGACCTGGGTCCAGCCGGAGGACCTGGTGGGACACGAGCTCCGGCAGGCGGCCCAGGACGGACGGGAGGCCTCGGCGATCGCTGCCCGGTGGCGGGCCGCGGGCGGCCGGCCCGCGCCGCTGCGGGCGGGGGCGTCGGCGGATCCCGCCTCGCGCTGGCTGCGCCAGCTCGCGGAGGACCTGCTCGACGAACTCGCCGACCTGCCCGGCAGGTTGACGGACGAGGAACCGACGGACCTGGCAGCCATCAGGGCACGCTGCCCCGACTGGCCCGCGCCGCCCCCGCCCGGCCGCCGCCCGGCCCTGGACGGCCCACTCCGGCTGGAGGCCGCCTGGCTGGGCCGGGCCGCCGGCTGCCTGCTGGGCAAGCCCGTCGAGAAACTCCCCCTGACCGCCATCCGCACCCTCGCCCGGTCCGCCGGCAACTGGCCGCTGACCGGCTGGTTCACGGCCAGGGGCGTTCCCGGGGAACTGCTGCGCGCCCACCCCTGGAACCGCCGCTCGGCCCCCACCTCGCTCGCCGAGAACATCGACGGCATGCCCGAGGACGACGATCTCAACTACCCGTTGCTCAACATCCTGCTGCTGCAACGCCACGGCAGGTCCTTCACCACCGTCGACGTGGCCACCGTCTGGCTGGACGAACTCCCCGCGGGCCGCACCTTCACGGCCGAGCGCCTGGCCTACCGCAACCTCCTGGCCGGGCTCACCCCGCCGCACACCGCCCGGCACCGCAATCCCTTCCGCGAATGGATCGGCGCCCTGATCCGCGCCGACGTCCACGGCTGGACCAACCCCGGCGACCCCGGGGCCGCCGCCGAGCAGGCCCACCGCGACGCCACCCTCACCCACACCGCGAACGGCGTCTACGCGGCGATGTTCACGGCGGCCGTCATCGCGGCCGCCTGCGGCGACGCGGCAGCCGGCACCGGTCCGGGCCCGGGCGGCATCCACGCCTGCCTGCGTACCGGCCTGAGGGTGGTCCCGCCCCGCTCCCGGCTGGCCCGCGCCGTCACCCACGCCATCGAACTGGCCCGGGAACACCGGGACTTCGAAACGGTCGTCGACGAACTCCACGCCCGTTACTCGGCCACCCACCACTGGGTCCACGCGATCCCCAACACCGCGCTCGTCGCCGCCGCCCTCACCCACGCGGACGGCGACTTCACCGGCTCCATCTGCCGTGCCGTCTCGGGCGGTTGGGACACCGACTCCAACGGGGCGACCGCCGGCAGCATCGCCGGCCTCCTCGCCGGCACACCCGCCGCGCTGCCCGACCGCTGGACCACCCCCTTGAAGAACCGCCTCTCCAGCTCCGTCGGCGACTTCGACGGCACCGGCTTCGACACCCTGGCCCACCTCACCCTCGTGGAGGCATCTCGCCCATGACCCGAATCGTCGTGCTCGGCAGCACGAACATGGACCTCGTCGCCTATGTCGAGAAGGCCCCGCAGCGCGGGGAGACCGTGACGGGACGGGAGTTCCGTACGATCCCCGGCGGCAAGGGCGCCAACCAGGCGATCGCCGCCGCCCGCGCCGGCGCCGGCGTGGCGATGATCGGCGCGGTCGGCAACGACTCCTTCGGCACCCGGCTGCGCTCCACCCTGGAGGACTCCGGGGTCGACACCGGCCTGCTGCGCACCGCCGAGGGCCCCTCCGGCACCGCGCACATCGTCGTGGACGACGAGGGCGGCAACGCGATCGTCGTGGTACCCGGCGCGAACGGCACCGTGGACCACCTCACCCCCGCCGACGACCATCTCCTCGCCTCCGCCGACGCCCTGCTGCTCCAGCTGGAGATCCCGCTGCGGGCGGTGGTCGCGGGAGCACGTGCCGCCCGCGCCCACGGCGTCCGTACGGTCCTCACGCCGGCCCCCGCCCAGCCGCTCCCGCCCGACCTGCTCGCCACGGTCGACCTGCTGGTCCCCAACGAACACGAGGCCGCCGCCCTCACCGGCCGCACCGACCCGCGCGAGGCGGCGCTCGCCCTGCTCGACCAGGTGCCGGAGGTGGTCGTCACCCTGGGCGCGGCGGGCAGCCTGTACGCGGCCCGGGGTGCCGAGCCCCTGACCGTCCCGGCGCCCCGGGTGACCGCCGTGGACTCCACCGGAGCGGGCGACACCTTCGTCGGCGCGCTGGCGGTGGCCCTCGGTGAGGGCCGGCCCGTGCGGGAGGCCCTGGCCTGGGCCGCGACGGCGGCCGCGCTGTCCGTGCAGCGGGAAGGGGCGTCGGCGTCGATGCCGTACCGCTCCGAGATCGAGGCACGGTACACCGCATGACCGACGCCCCGGCCCCCGGCGGCCCGCACACCGACTCCCCGGCCACCGGCACCTCGGCCACCGACTCCCCGGCCACCGGCACTCCGCGTCCGGACGTGCCGCGCACCGGCCCCCCGCTGGCCGGCCTGCGGGTCCTCGACCTCGCGACCCTCTTCGCCGGCCCGCTGGCGGCCACCATGCTCGGGGACTTCGGCGCCGAGGTCGTCAAGGTCGAGCACCCGACCAGGCCCGACCCGTCCCGGGGGCACGGCCCGTCGAAGGACGGCGTGGGGCTGTGGTGGAAGCTGCTCGCCCGCAACAAGCGCACGATCACCCTCGACCTGTCGAAGCCCGGCGGCCGCACGACCCTGCTCCGGCTCGCCGCCACGGCCGACGTGATCATCGAGAACTTCCGCCCCGGAACACTGGAGAAGTGGGATCTGGGCTGGGAGGAGCTGTCCGCGGCCAACCCGCGGCTGGTCCTCACCCGGGTCACCGGCTTCGGCCAGTTCGGCCCGTACGCACACCGGCCGGGCTTCGGCACCCTCGCCGAGGCGATGAGCGGCTTCGCCGCGATCACCGGCGAACCGGACGCGCCCCCGACCCTGCCCCCGTTCGGCCTGGCCGACTCCATCGCCGGCCTGGCCACCGCGTACGCCGTGATGACGGCGCTGGCCGCCCGGGACCGTACGGGCCGGGGGCAGGTCGTCGACATGGCGATCATCGAGCCGATCCTGACCGTCCTCGGCCCGCAGCCCCTCTGGTACGACCAGCTCGGCCATGTCCAGCCGCGCACCGGCAACCGCTCCCAGAACAACGCCCCGCGCGGCACCTACCGCACGGCCGACGGCGGCTGGGTCGCGGTCTCCACCTCCGCCCAGTCGGTCGCCGAACGGCTGATGCACCTGGTCGGCCGCCCCGAACTGATCGACGAGCCCTGGTTCGCCACCGGCGCCGACCGGGCCCGGCACACCGACGTGCTCGACGCGGCGGTCGGCTCCTGGATCGCCGAGCGCTCCCGGGACGAGGTGCTGCTTGCCTTCGACAAGGCCGAGGCGGCGGTCGCCCCCGTCCAGGACGTGCGCGAGGTGATGACCGACCCCCAGTACGCGGCCCTCGGCACCATCACCACCGTCGACGACCCCGAGCTGGGCCCGCTGCGCATGCAGAACGTCCTCTTCCGGCTCTCCGCGACCCCCGGCGCGATCCGCTGGGCGGGCCGGCCGCACGGCGCGGACACCGACGCGGTGCTGACCGAGCTGGGCCTGACCCCGGCCCGGCTGGCCGACCTGCGGGCGGAGGGCGCCGTATGACGAAGACCCCGCTGACCTGGCTGTACGTCCCCGGTGACCGCCCCGAGGTGGTCGCCAAGGCGCTCGTCTGCGGCGCCGACGTCGTGGTGGTCGACCTGGAGGACGCGGTCGCCCCGGACCGCAAGGAGTACGCCCGCGCGGCCACCGCCGAGCTGCTCGCACAGCCGCAGCCGGTCCCCGTCCACGTCCGGGTCAACGCCCTGGACGGGCCGCAGATCGCGGCCGACCTGCACGCCGTGGCCGCCCTGCCGGGGGTGTCCGGTCTGCGCCTGCCGAAGGTGACCTCGCCGGAGCAGATCACGGGCATCGCGCGGCGCACGGCCAGCGCCGACACCGGTCCCCCGCCGCTGCACGCCCTGCTGGAGACCGCCCTGGGCATCGAGCACGCGCACGCCATCGCCCGTGCCCATCCGGCGCTGCGGGGCATCTCGCTGGGCGAGTCGGATCTGCGGGCCGATCTGGGCGTGCCCGGTGACACGGGCCTCGACTGGTCCCGCTGCCGGGTGGTCGTCGCCGCGCGGGCGGCGGGCCTGCCGCCTCCGGCCCAGTCGGTGCACCCGGACATCCGGGACCTGGACGGCCTGGCCGCGACCTGTGCCCACGGCCGGGCGCTCGGCTTCCTGGGGCGCGCCGCCATCCACCCCCGCCAGCTCCCGGTCATCGAACGCGCCTACCTGCCCACCGCCGAGGAGATCGAACAGGCGGAGGCGGTGGTGAAGGCGGCGGCCCGGGAGCAGGGCGCCCAGGCGCTGCCGGACGGGAGGTTCGTCGACACGGCGGTGGTGGCGACGGCCCAACGGACGCTGTCGCTGGCCCTGCGCCGCTGAACCCCG